>CAZTOB010000007.1:8697-31304 GCA_964615425.1 uncultured Candidatus Saccharibacteria bacterium
CATCCGCATGACTTAAAGAAACTTTTAAACATTCTTCATCGTTTGGTGGCTCGGGGAAACACAGTTCTTCTTATTGAACATAACTTGGACGTTGTAAGAAACTCCGACTGGCTGATAGATCTGGGCCCGGAAGGGGGTAAGAAAGGAGGAGAAGTTGTTTTCACCGGAACTCCTAAAGATATTAAAAATTGTAAAAAATCATATACTGGTCAAGCTCTCGTTGAATATGAAAAAAAACTTAAAAAAACAAATTGAAGACTTGCCCAAAAAGCCGGGTGTTTATCTCTTCCGAGCTGAAAAAGGAAGAGTTTTGTACGTAGGAAAAGCTTCCTCGCTTAAGAGCAGAGTATCTTCATATTTTCAAAAAAGAGCAGACTTGGGCCCCAAAACAACCCTAATGATTTCTAAGGTTGAAAAGATAAAAACCTTTCAAACCCCCTCGGAGATAGAGGCACTTCTCTTGGAAGCCGATCTTATTAAAAGATTAAAACCCAAATACAATCAAAGAATGAAAGATGACAAGAGTTATCCTTTGATAGAAATTACTAAAGAAAAATTTCCCCGAGTAAAAATCACACGGCAAATAGGGGAGGGGGACTACTTCGGCCCTTTTCCCAAGGGAGACTTAAGAAAAATTTTAAAGACCATAAGAAAAGTATTTCCTTTCAGAAGCTGCTCGGATGTTAAATTTAAAAAGCATAAAAAACTAAAAAGAGGCTGTCTTTTCTATGATCTTGATCTTTGCCCCGCGCCTTGTGCGAAGAAGATATCTCAGAAGGAGTATCAAAAACAGATCAGATCTTTAAAGAGATTTCTAAGAGGAAAAGGAAAGAAAGTTTTAAAAAGTTTGGAAAAAAGAATGAAGCAGGTTTCAAAAGAAAAAAACTACGAGTTGGCTGCCAAATTACGGGACAAACTTGAAAACTTGAAATATGTAAGACGTCGGTTTCAAATCAAAAGCACGAAAGAGTTAGATCTTAATCTTCCGGAAGATCGTCGGAGAGAAAAAATGATCGAATTAAAAAAGTGTTTGAGTCTAAAAAATCTCCCGCGCCGTATTGAAGCGTACGACGTCTCCAACATTCAAGGTAAAAAGGCGGTCGGGTCCATGGTTGTTTTTATAGATGCCGAACCGAAGAAAAAACACTACCGCCGTTTTAGAATAAAAGGGGGAGATAAACCGAACGATACAAAAATGATAAAAGAAATACTTTCTCGGCGTTTCCTTCGTTTTAAAGAAAGAGGAGAGGACAAGTCTTTTAGTTCAAGACCTGACCTTGTTTTAATCGACGGAGGAAAGGGACAGCTTTCTGCCGCTTTTGAGATCATACGTGATAAAGGAGTCAAAACGGAAGTTTTTTCTATAGCGAAAAAAAAGGAGCAAATATTTTTCATCCAAAACGATAAAGTTAAGGGTCCTTTAACTCTTAAACCTTCTTCCCCGGCTTTGCTTCTTTTAAGGCGTATAAGGGATGAGTCCCACCGGTTTGCGATTAATTACCACCGTAAACTTAGACAAAAAATTTGATATAATGAAAAAGATGAATAAGCTTACACAAAAAAAAGTTCGGGAAATAATGAAAATTGAAGGCGAGGCAAGAGGGGTCACCCTTAAAAGTGACTGGTCTTATATTAAAAATAGATTCGGGGATGAGGGCTTGGAAAAGTTGGAAAAAAGAATGAAAAAGTTAGGATATCCTTTGAAGTTTGAAAAAATCAAGGATACAAAGTTTTACCCCCTGGGCGTAGATCTTCTTTCTATTTTGGCAATCAAAGAAATCTTCAACTTTGACAGTAAAGACTTAGAAAAAATGGGGGAGGAAGAAGTAAAATTTTCAATTTTCGCAAAACTTTTTTTCAAATACCTCGTTTCTTTGGAAAAGGTGGCAGAAGAATGCTCTAAAATGTTTTCAAAGCACTACACCCGGGGAAAAATTAAGGTAAAAGAATTGAATAAAAAAGAACATTACGCAAAGATAAAGCTCGTTGACTTTAATATTCACCCGGTTTATTGCTCCGCCCTTAAAGGTTATTTCAAAGGAATGGTCGACCTTGCTTTGGGGAAAAACGTTTCTGTCGAAGAAACGAAATGCTTTTACAGGGGAGATTCTTTTCACGAATTTGTAATCAGCTGGGAATAAAGTACTTGACTATTTAGCCAGCTTTCCTATAATTTAACAAATGGATAAAAAATTTCGAAAAAGTGTCGAGAACACAACAACAACCTCTTAGGAGAGGCTCAAATTAAAAGTTTGAAGCCTCTTTGCCGAAGAGGCTTTTTTATTAACATATGAAAAAAATATGAAAATCAAAAAGATAAGACATTCCCTCGCCCACATATTAGCTTTAGCGGTTAAAGAACTTTATCCCGGGGTTAAATTCGGGATGGGTCCTGATATTGAAAACGGCTTTTATTACGACTTTGAGTTTAAAAAGCCCATTTCTTCGAGCGACCTGCCGGAAATAGAGAAAAAAATGAAGGAGCTTCTTCAAGAAGAAATAAAGTTTGAAAAAAAAGTAGTTTCAAAGGAGGAAGCTGAAAAAATATTTAAAGACCAGCCCTACAAGTTAGACCTTTTAAAAGATTTGGGGAAGGAGGTAAGTCTTTACTCTTCTGATGGGTTCACGGATCTTTGCCGAGGACCTCACATGAAATCCACCCTCAACATCCCGCTGGAAGGATTCACGCTTGATAGAATAGCCGGAGCTTATTGGAAAGGTGATGAGAAAAACTCGATGTTAACCAGGATATATGGCCTTGCCTTTGCAGACAAAAAAGAGCTTCAAAATTTTCTTGAAAAAAGAAAGGAGGCTAAAAGACGAGACCACCGCCTTTTAGGGAAAAGACTTGATCTTTTTATCTTCGACGAAGAGGTAGGGCAGGGTCTTCCTCTTTATCTTCCCAAAGGAGCGATGGTAAGGCATCTTCTTATGGATTTTGCCCTAAAGACCTACCTGAAAGAAGGTTACGAACTTGTTTCCACTCCCCACATCGGAAAAGAAGACCTCTGGGAACATTCCGGCCATCTCAAATTCTACAAAGAAGACATGTATGGACCTCTAACGGTTGATGAGGAAAAGTATCGTCTCAAGCCTATGAACTGCCCCTTTCACGTTAAAATGTATAAAAACGAAGTGAGAAGTTATAGGGATCTGCCGCTAAGATGGGCAGAAATGGGAACGGTATATCGTTATGAAAAGTCCGGGGAACTGCATGGGCTTACCCGCCCCCGAGCATTTACCCAGGACGACGCACACATCATATGCACCCCTGAACAATTAGAAAAAGAAGTGATTTCCGCCCTAAAGCTCACCCGCTATATATATCAAACATTAGGTCTTCAAAATCTAAAGTTCAAGCTTTCTATCAGGCAGCCGGGCAAGGAAGATGAATATTTCGGATCGGAGGATGAGTGGAGAAAAGGAGAACAAGCGCTTAAAAAAGCGCTGGAGAAATTCGGGCAAGAAAACTATGAATTAGACGAAGGAGGAGCTGCTTTTTATGCACCTAAAATAGATGTTGACGCGGTAGATGCGGTAGGAAGACGTTGGCAGCTTTCAACCATTCAAATTGATTTTAACCTTCCGAAGAAGTTCGATATGAAGTATGTTGATAAAAAAGGAAAAGAAAAAACACCCTTCATGATTCACCGAGCTTTGCTTGGATCCCTGGAAAGATTTCTCGGAGTTTATATCGAACACACCGCAGGAGAGTTCCCTCTTTGGCTTGCACCAGAGCAAGTATGGATTATCCCGGTGGCAGACAGAAACAAAAAATACGCCGAGGAGGTAGCTGAAACAATTTCTACTTTACGGATTAAAATAAAAGGCAGGGGAGAAACGGTTTCTAAGAAAATAAGGGAGGGGGAGCTTCAAAAAATACCCTATCTTCTCGTAGTAGGAGACAAAGAAGAAGAAAAAAAGGAAGTCAGTGTTAGAAAAAGAAACAAGGGAGATCTCGGAACCAAAAAGCTGAAAGATTTTGCAAAACAAGTAAAAAAAGAAATAGAACAAAAAACCTTTGATTTTTAAAATTCTTTCTTAAAAAGCGGCCCGGAAAGCCGCTTTTTTATTTTTTTATTTTTTGTTAGAATAAAGAAAGTGCAAGAGGTTTAAATACAAAAGGAGGAGTTATGAACGGCCTGCACCTAACACTCGTGTTCATCCTCCTGGCGCTTGTTGTTGTTATAGGCCAGGAAGGGTGACTTTTTAGAAGCTGGAGCAAGCTTGTTCCGGCTTTATACTTTTAAAAAGCCGCCGGGACTCCCGGCGGCTTGCGCAGCTTACGTCACGGTAATTGCTATCGATATCCCCCTAATATCGACAGCGGGATCCCGGGCGATATTTTCCACCCAGGATCTTAAATCCCGGGCCATTTGCCGCCCTTCTCTTTTCTCTAAGGTTACCCCATCCAAGGCAACCTCAAGAGAAACGCTAACTCTGGGCTCGGTGAAGCTTACCACCGCCCAGCGGAACTCTATCATTCCTCGAGGAACACTCAAGTGATCCCCGACGATAGCACAAATTCCTTCGGTTATTCCCTGCTTGTCAAGCGGGGAAATTGGAGACAGAAATGTCCCCATCTCGGTCAACATCTTCACCCTCGGCATTTTTACCTCCCTTGACTCATGCTGCCCGTTTACTTTTTTTATGAAAACACAATATATTTTACTTGTCAAACAAAACTGTGGAAGGAGAAAAAATAGTATATAATAGAAAAAGTAAAGTATTTAAATAAATGGCTTTTGTTTCTCAAAAAGAAGTGGAGAGGTTAATGGGAATAGATACCGAGGTGAAAGGGATAGGTATCACCGATGATTTTTCTTATGTGAAAGAAACCAAGGGAAAGAAATTTTCTCAAAAAATGGAGAAGGCAATTCAAGGTTTAGGGATTGATTTTAATCTCAAAAAGTTAAAACCGATGGAGTTCTACCCAGTTGGTCTGGAAGGATTAGGACTTTTAGCAGCTCATAAAATAGCGGGGCTTTCTGAAGACGAAATCAGAGAAATGGGGTCTCACGAGCCAAAGGAGTCTTTGATTATAAGATTGTTTTTAAAATATTTTGCCTCTTTGGATTCTTTAAGCAAAAATGGGGACAAAATGTGGAGTGGTTATTATACCAAGGGAAAGTTAAGTGTTCCTGAAACAGACGAGGCGAAAGGTAGAGCGATCATCTTACTGAAGAACTTCAAGCTTCATCCCCTCCATTGTCGTATGTTGGAAGGATATCTTGCCACCTTAGCCGGGATGGTTGTTTCCTCGAAAGTAAAATGCAGAGAAACAAAATGTCCCTTTAATGGAGATGAGTTTCATAAATTTAAATTAGAATTTTGAATATGAAATTTTCTTTTAAAAAAACAAGGTGGGTTATTCTTTTAACTTTAGTTATCCTGGCTGCCTTTCTAGCAGGAGGAATTATTTTAAAAAACTTCTTTTTTGAAGAAGAGCCCTCAGTTGTTTCTTCCCCGGAAGAAGAAAAAGAAGAAATGAAAAAAATTAAAGAAATAACTTCAAGTGAAAAAAGAAAAATAGCCGAAAGCGTAGTCCCAGAAGGATCAATCGAGGAAGACAACGGCCTTTTTTACGAAACGTATGACTTAAAAAAAGATGGTAATTTGGAAATGATAGTTTCAACCTGCTTCAAGGACCTTCCAACAGGAAGAAGTTGTGTGGGGTGGGTTGGCATATTCGAACTTTTTGAAGATCAAAAGTTCCAAAAAGTGGGAGAGCTTTATTTCAACGAATTGGGGATTTTCTCCTCCATAGATCACATTCCCAGCATAGAAGAAGGCCAGCCTCCTTTAGACATCAAAGGAGACGGAGAAAAAGAAATCTTGATTTCTTTTTCACACGGAGCTTATACCAATCAATACTTCATTTTAGATATTGACTGGGAAAAAGGAGAGCTTTCTTCCCTTGAGGGCAGAGATAAAAAGGGAGAGGTCATTTCTCCTTTTGTGTTAAGCTCTGGTGCGTCGGCAATGCATGTTCAAAGTTTTGAGATTAAAAACCTTGACGAGGACAAAGCGATGGAGATAATTGAACACCAATGCAACTATCACTACGAAAAAGAAGAAAAAATATGCGAGAACAAGGTATATAAATGGGATGGTTCTTATCTTAGTTACCACGAAGAACTTTCTAAAAAAATAAATCAAGAATAAGTATGAATTTTTTAACAACTGCTTTTTATTCCCTCTTTGTGCTTTTAATCCTTGACTTCTTATGGCTGGGGGTTGTCGCTAAAAACTTTTACCAAAAGCACTTGGGAAATTATTTCTCCGAAAGTTTTAAATTATGGCCCGCCGCACTGTTTTATCCCCTTTATGCATGCGGCATCACCGTCTTTGTTGTGCTTCCCTCTTTAAGAGCGGGAAAATCATCTGTCGAAACCTTCTTACTGGGAGCCTTTTTGGGCGTTGTCGCTTACGGAACATATAATTTAACCAATTTATCAACTATTAACAACTGGCCCATTGTAAGTGTATTGGTTGATATGTTTTGGGGCGGGTTTGTTTCGGGGACCGTGGCCCTTGCTGCTAGTTTTTTAATGAAGATTTAACATGTCTGTTTTAGAAAAAAAGGAAATTGAAAAGTTAAAAAAGATAAAAGGAGAAGTAAGAGGAATGGCTCTTAAAGGTGATGGGGAGTACATTTTAAAAGAAAAAGGCAAAGAAGGAGTTGAAAGAATAGAGCGGGAATTAAAAGAGGCCGGCTTTCCTCTTGAGTTTAAAAAGATGAAGGCAATGCATTTTTATCCTTTAAGCACCGATGCTGCAGCCGTAACTTTAATGAATAAAATCTTCGAGTGGAAAAAGGAAGAAATGATCGAACTGGGTTCTTTTCTTTCTAAATCCTCTCTTGTTCTCAGGGTTTTTATGAAACACTTCACCTCCATCGAAAAGGTGGTAGAAAAAGCTTCCGAAATGTGGCGTAAGAATTATACGGTTGGAGATTTGGAGGTAGAAAAATTCAATAAAAAAGAAGGGAAGCTCGTTGTTAACATTAAAAATTTTAAAGCTACACCTTTGTACTGCCCCATTTTCCAAGGTTACCTGGAAAGCGTTACGCAAATGGTTTTAAGTAGACAAGCAAAATGTGAAGAAACAAAATGCATTTTCAAAAAAGATCCTTATTGTGAATTCACAATAGATTGGACTCCCTAACTTTAAAAACCTCTTTTATAATTTGAAAAGAGGTTTCTTTGTTCTACAATTAAATCAAGATGGATTGGAAAAAAGTTATAGAAATATTGAAAAACAAAAAAGACTTTCGGATAGAGCAGGCCAAGCGTGCTGTTTTCAAGGAAAGAATAAGGGGGTGGGAAGAAGCAACCACCCTTCCCGAAAGTTTAAGAACCCGACTTCAAAAAGAGGCTCCCTTGAAGATAAAGGGGAAGACGATTGAGTCTAAAAATGAAAGAGTTAAAAAAGCTCTTATCACCCTAAAAGACGGAGAGAAAGTAGAAAGTGTTCTTATGAAGCACGGAGAAAACCACAACACCGTCTGCGTTTCCTCCCAGATAGGGTGCCCCTTAAAATGTGCTTTTTGTCTTACGGGGAAAATGGGATTTAAAAGAAACTTAACTGCCTCTGAGATAGTTGTCCAAGTACTTTTCTTTCAACGTCTTTTGGGTGAAAAGCCGGTCAGTAACGTTGTTTTTATGGGAATGGGAGAGCCCTTCTTAAACTATGAAAACGTTTTAAAAGCGATTGAAATGTTAAACGATCCAGAGGGGCTGAAGATAGGGGCCAGAAAAATATCCTTGTCCACAGTCGGTATTCCGCAAAAAATCAAAAGCTTTGCTGAGTTTCCTATCCAGGCTAACTTGGCAGTCTCACTACACGCTCCCAGCAACTTACTCCGGAATAGGCTTATACCTATTAACCGTAAACACCCCATAGAAGAAGTTTTTGAGGCGGTTGACTTTTACATTAAAAAAACTAACAGAAAGGTAATGATTGAGTATTTAATGTTAAAGGGGGTGAACGATAACTTAAAGCAAGCCCAAAAACTTTTTGAACTCGTTCAAGGAAAACTTGTAATGATAAATCTCATCTCTTACAACCCGACGGGAGATTTTAAGCCCAGTCCGCAGGAAAGAATAAGCCGTTTTAAAGGTTTTCTAAACGAAAAAGGGATAGAAACAGTCCAAAGATACAAGTTTGGGCGAGACATTAAAGCCGCCTGCGGACAACTGGCGAATAAAAATAATTAGAATGAAAATACTACACACAGCGGACTTACATCTAAGGGAAGGCGAGAAAGATCGATGGGATGCGCTTTCCGAAATTTTAAGTTTGGGAAAAGAAGAAAAAGTAGATGCGGTAATTTTTTCCGGTGATTTTTTTGACGCCCGGGTAGAGTCAGAAAAAATCCGGCCTAAACTTGGGGAGATTTTCTCCCAAAACAATCTCGATATTATTCTTTTACCCGGGAACCATGATCAAAAAGCTTTCAGAGAGGGTCTTTTTTTTGGAGGAGACGTCAAAGTAATAAACAACTTTGATACACCTGTAAGTTATCCGAATCTCGACATATGGGGAATTCCTTTTTATGAAGAAAGCCAGGAGGAGATTTTAGAAAAATTAGCCTTCTTAAAAAACAACCTTGACAAGAAGAAAAAGAATATTCTTTTGTACCACGGTGAATTGCTGGATCTTTTTTACTCGCCAAAAGATTACGGAAAGGAAGGGAAGGAAAGATACATGCCCGCCAAACTTTCTTTCTTTGAAAAAACTGGGTTTGATTACGTTTTGGCGGGACACTTTCATACGCAGTTTCAATCCGTTAAATTCGACTCCGATTCTTACTTTGTTTATCCCGGATCCCCGGTTTCAATCACCAAAAGAGAAACCGGGAAAAGAAAGGTTAATGTTTTTAAGCTGGGAGAACTTCCTCAAAAAATAGAGTTGAACACAAAACATTTTGAAAAGATAGAAGTAAAGCTAAGTCCCGAAGGAAAAATAAGTCCAGTCAAAATAATAGAAGAAAAGCTTGAAAAACTTTCTTCTTCCGCTAAAGCCCTTATAAAAGTAAGCGGGTTTTTTGATGCTCAAAAAATAGGCTCAACCGAAAAAGAAATTGCCGAGGAGATGGAAAAAATAAAAGATAAAAAAAGTGTGAGCGAGCTGGATTACCGGATCCGGGACGTAAGTTGGATTCTGGAAAAAGAGGTTTTTTTAAAGTTTGAAAAACTACTTGAAAAAATTAAAAAACCACAAAAAGACGAGATAAGAGAAATAGTGATTAAGGCCATGAGCAAAGCTTATGAAAATAGATAGTTTTTTTATAAGAAAATACGGACCGCTGGAAAAAAGAGGAGAGTTTGATCTTTCCCAATTTACTCTTTTTTATGGAGACAACGAAACAGGAAAAAGCTTAACTATTGACGCTTTGGTTAAAATGATTCTTGAGAAAAAAGCAGATTCCTTTAGAAGGATAAACCGGGTGGATCATTATCCCGAAGGTTATGTTTTTTTAAAGAGAAAAAACGAAAGAATAAAACTTCCGGAGAAAGGATCACTGCTTGATTTTTTGCCCGTGACCGCAGAAGAATGCGAAAATATATTTGTGATAAGAGACAGTGAATTGGGCATCGGAGAAGAAGAAAGAGAAGAAAAAAACTTTTATAAAAAAGTAACCGACAAATTAACGGGGCTTAAAACAGGAGAGATAGAAAGTATTAAAAAGGAGTTAAGAGAGTTGTCTCATCTTACCCCGCACAACCAATTAAAAAACACCAAGGAAAATAACTATCTTAAAAACAGAGTGGAGAAAGTCAAACAATTGACAAAAAGAATCCACGACTTAAAGAAAGAGTTTCATGAGCGAAAATTTTCAAAACAGTTGGAAAATCTTCAAAGTTTAAAAGAAAGAATAAAAACAGAGGAAGAAAAGCTTAAAGACTTAAGAGTCAAAAGGCAGTGGGAGGTTTTTGAAAGTGCCAAAAACCTGCTGGAAAAAATTGAAAGTAAAAAATCAAAGCTGGAAGAGTTGAAAAATTTCAATTCCAAAAGAAAAGATGAGTGGCTTAAAAAAGAAATTAAAAAAGAGTCTCTTGAAAAAGAGGTTGAGAAGCAAGAAAAAAAGATAAAATTATTGGAGAGGAACTTGAGTGAGTTAATAAAAGAAGAAAGAGAAGAAAAAGTTAGAAAGACAAAATTAGCAAAAAAAATGGAGAAAGCAGAAAGAGATATCGCGCCCCTTCTTTTTCAAAACAAATGGGACCGGCTTTTTGGCTTTTTAAATAGAAAAAGCAACGTTTTCGGTGTATTGAGTCTAATTTTGGTCTTGGGAGCCTTTGGGTTGCTCTTTAGCGGAGAGATGTTTTACCCAGCGCTTGTCATGATCGTTTTTAACTTTTTTTGGTTAATCGCTATTCTGGCAGGCGGCTGGCGGAAAGAAATAAAAAGAGGAAAGTTGGAAAAAGAACTGGAGAAATTGGGATGGAAAGAAAAAGCCATAGAAAAGCTTAAAGAAAAAATCAAAAAAACAAGAGAAGAGTTGGATAAGAGAGAAAAAATGTACGCACAGTTAAGCCAAGATCTTGAGATTAAAAAAAGGGAATTTAAAAAAGAAAAAGCTGTTAAAAAAGAGCTAGAAGATAATTTAAAAAGAATTGAGTCCGAAATAGAAAAATTTAAAAAAGAAGCGGGGGTGGAGAGTTTAAAAGAATACCAGCATTATCTCGAGCAAAAAATAAAAAAGCAAGAGAAGATAAAGGAAAACACCGCTGTTTTAAAAAACATAGTTCCGGGAATAAAAACAAATGAAAACATTTCTTTTTGGAGAAGCACGGTAAAAAAATTAAAACCCAAAGAAGAGAAAAGACAAGGGAGGGGCGAAGAAAAAATAGAAAAGGTGGAAGGCCGCCTTGAAAAGTTAAAGAATGAAAAGTTAAAAAAAGAACAAGAACTGAAAAAGATTAAAAAAAGAATGGATCATTTGAAAAGAGAGGTTAACGAAGTTTTGCCCCCCCAAAAAAGAATCGATTATCTTGAAACCGTCAGTGACTTAAAAGAGGTTGAAGAAAAGTTAAAAATTTTTAAAACAAAGGCTGATAAAAGAAAGCAAAATGCCGTAAAAGCTCTTAAAATATTTGAAAAACTGAAAGAAAAAGAAGAAGAAAAAATATCGCATCTTTTTGAAGAAGAAAACGACATTTCTGAATACTTTAAGAAAATAACTAACGGGAGGTATCAAAACGTTTTCTTTGATCAAAAAAAGAATAAAATAAAAGTAGAAAGAGCTGACGGCAAGGTTTTGGGGGCTGAGAAACTTTCCGGGGGAACGTACGACCAACTCTATTTTGTTATCCGGTTTGCTTTAGGAGAAAAAATTCTCGGCTTGGAAAAAGGTTTTTTCATTTTAGACGATCCTTTTGTTAAAGCGGATGAGAAGCGCTTGAAAAAGAGCTTCGAAATGCTTTATAATTTCACAAGCTGGGGGTGGCAGATAATTTATTTCACCGCTAAAAAAGACGCCCTAGGGGCGCTTGATAAAAGAAAAAAAGAAACAAAGATTATAAAATTACCCGCTTTAAAAATTAATCAATAAAAACATGAAAAAAATATATAAAAGCAGAAAGAACAAAGTTTTAACCGGACTCTTCGGGGGAGTAGGGGATTATTTTGAAGTTGACCCTTCATTGATCAGAGTCGTTTGGTTGTTTTTAGTTTTCTTCACAGGCTTTATTCCTGGAGTATTCTTTTACATCTTCGCTTCTCTTGTTATTCCTAACAAGCCAAACCAAAATCAATGAAAAATTACTTTAAAAAACTAAACAAAAGTCAAAAGAAGGCCGTTACTCACGGAGAAGGGCCTCTTCTCATTGTCGCCGGGGCGGGTACGGGGAAAACAACCGTTATCACCTCTCGACTGGCCTGGTTGATTAATCAGGGACTGGCTGAGCCTGAAGAAATTCTCGCCCTAACCTTTACCAATAAAGCGGCTGGGGAGATGGAGGAAAGAGTTGACCGCCTGATCTCCGACAGCTATCTGGATCTTTGGGTGATGACTTTTCATTCTTTCGCCCACAGAGTGCTCCAAGAAAAAGGATTAGAAATTGGTTTACCCACCGATTTCGATCTTTTAGACCAAACCGACAGTTGGCTTCTTCTCAGAAAAAATCTGGAAAAATTAAACCTTGACTATTACAAACCTTTAGGCAGGCCGACCAAGTTTATCCACGCTATGATCTCTCATTTTTCAAAATGCAAAGACCAAGGAGTAACACCTTCTAATTATCTAAAGTACGCCCAAAATGTCAAAGACGAGGAAGAAAGAAAAAAAAGGATGGAGATCGCCCGAGCCTACCAAACATATCAAGATATACTTTTAAACGAGTCCAAACTTGATTTCGGGGATTTAATCAATTACACAATCAAACTTTTTCAAGAAAGAAAAAATGTTAAAAAAGAATACCAGAACATGTTTAAATACATTTTGGTTGACGAGTTTCAAGACACCAACAGAGCTCAGTACGATCTCTTAAAGATTCTTTCGCCGCCCAAAGAAAATATAACTGTTACAGCCGACGATGATCAAAGTATCTACAAGTTCCGAGGAGCCTCCTTTGGAAACATCATCCAGTTCAGAAAAGATTTTCCTGATTCCAAAATGATTTCCATCACCAAAAATTACCGCTCAAGACAAAAAATTCTCGATCTTTCATATAATTTCATCCAAAAAAACAATCCCAACCGTCTCGAAGCAAGAGAACAAATTGATAAAAAGTTAAAAGCTGAAAAAGAGGGAAAAGGGGAGGTGGCCTGGTTCCACTTTAAAACCGAGGAAGAAGAAGTCTTGGGAATAGCAGAAAAAATCAAAAAACTTCAAAAAGAAGACAAAAAAGCTGACTTTTCAGATTTTGCCGTTTTGGTGCGAACCAACAACGCCGCTATCTCTTTCTGTAGAAGTTTTGAGAGATTAGGTATCCCTCACCGCTTCCTGGCCCTGCGCGGACTTTATTACAAGCCCATCATCATGGATACCATTTCTTATTTCACTCTTCTAACCGACCGCTACGACAGCCGAGCCTTTTACCGGATTCTTAAAATGCCCCCCTTTGATATCAAAGGGGGAACCGTTTCAAAGCTTTCCCTATTAGCTAAAAAGAAGTCCTTTTCTCTTTTTGAGGCAGCTGAAAAATTAAAAAACGAAAAAATTAAAAATATTCTTTCTCTTATTGAAAAACACTCTCACTTTTCAGAAAAAAGAAACGTTTCAGAAGTTTTTATCTCCTTTCTTGAAGACACCGATTATTTAGACCATTTGAACAAGAAAAAAGACATCGAAGGAATAAGGTACATAAACGAGTTTTACTCCAGGATAAAAGCTTTTGAAAACGCCAACAGGGTCGCCACCTTGAGCAACTTTTTGAAACAAATCGAGCTGGAACTGGAAGCGGGAGAAGAAGGAGAGATAAACTTCGATCCTTTTGAAAGTGAAAACAAGGTAAAAATACTAACTGTCCACAAAGCCAAGGGGTTAGAGTTTAAATACGTATTTTTGCCCAACCTGGTTAAAAGAAGATTTCCTACCATAAGAAGAAGCGACCCTATTGAACTCCCGGATCAACTCATAAGGGATATAGTCCCCGAAGGAAACACCCACCTGGAAGAAGAAAGAAGGCTGTTTTACGTAGGAATGACAAGAAGTAAAAAAGGTCTGTTTTTAACTTCAGCGCTTGACTACGGAGGAGTAAGAAAAAAAAGACCCTCCCGGTTTTTAGAAGAGCTAGAAATAGAAAAAGGAAAGATGAAAACGTCTCAAGAAAAGATAAGAACTCACAGGGTGGAAAAACAAACGGAAGGAAATCTTAAAATTCCTTCACATTTTTCCTTCAGCCAATTCCAGGCTTTTAAGAGTTGCCCCCTTCAATACAAGTTTGCCCATGTTTTAAAAATTCCCATCAGGGGGAAAGCTTTTTTCAGCTACGGAAAAACCATGCACAATACCTTGGAAAGGTTCGTAAGTGAAGATGTTTCAACCTGGGAAAAACTGCTTGAAATATATGAAGAAGAATGGATAGAGGATTGGTTCAACGACCAAGAAGAAAAGGAAAAATACTTCAAGCTGGGAAAAGAGAGCTTGAAAATATTTCTTAAAGATTATCAAAAAAACAACCCGGAGGTATTAAAAATTAACGGAGAACCGGCTTTAGAAAAAAACTTCCGGTTGAAAATAGGGGAGGACACCGTCGTGGGCAAGATAGATCGTGTAGATAGAGTTGAAAACGGGGCTGAACTTATCGACTACAAAACAGGACGGGTAAAAGAAAAATTAAGAAAAAAAGACAAAGAACAGCTTTTGATTTACCAAATAGCAGCAGAAGAAGCTCTTGATTTAAAACCTAAAAAGCTAACTTATTATTACCTCAACGAAGGAAAAAAACTTTCTTTCTTGGGAGAGGAAGAACAGCTCAAAGAACAAAAATCAGAAATGAAAAAACTAATTGAAAGGATAAAAAAGAAGAACTTCGATCCCGATCCGGGGTGGCAGTGCAAGTTCTGCGATTTTAAGAAGATATGCGAATATGCAAAACAGTAAAAAGAAAAAATGGGATGTTTGTGTAATCGGAGGAGGGCCGGCGGGAATGATGGCTGCCGGAAGAGCAGGAGAGAAAAAAGACGTTGTTTTGCTCGAAAAAAACAAAAAACTCGGACAAAAACTTCTTTTAACAGGAAAGGGAAGGTGCAACATCACCACTGCCGAAACCGATGATTACGAATTCGTTAAAAAACTGAATGAAAAGGGTGATTTTCTTTACTCCGGACTTTCAGATTTCGGAGTTGAAAAAACAATTAAATTTTTTGAGGAAAAACTTAATCTCCCCCTTAAAGAAGAAAGAGGCGGAAGAATTTTTCCTAAAAGCGGAAAGGCGGAAGACGTGCTTAGAGTTTTGAAAAAATATCTTGAAAAAGGTAATGTAAAGATTAAAAGAGGAGCTGAGGTGAATAAAATTAAAATCGAGAATAAAAAAGTAATGTCTGTAACTTTTCAAAACACCGAGATTAAAGCAGAAAAATTCATAATCGCCACCGGGGGAAAAAGCTACCCCCAAACAGGTTCCTCGGGAGACGGACTTAAGTGGGCTGAAAAAGCCGGGCATAAGATAACAGACGTTTTCCCGTCTCTTGTACCCTTGAAAACAGAGGAAAGGTGGGTTGAAAAACTACAAGGGCTCGACCTTAAAAACGTAAAGCTTAAAATTTATCAAGAAGGCGTTCGGAAGGAAGAAAAGTTCGGGGATATGATTTTTACTCATTTTGGAGTAAGCGGGCCCGCCGTTTTAGACTTGAGCCGCAAGGTGGTTAAACTTTTGAAAAAAGGAAGCGTGAAGATGAAAATAGATCTTAAACCCGCGCTGGGAACAAAGAAGCTAGACAAAAGATTAAGACGCGACTTCAAGAAACACTCCGGCAAAATGATTAAAAACGGATTGAAAGACCTCTTGCCATCCAAGTTAATTTCTGTTTTCCTTAAGTTAGCGGGGATTCACCCTTCAAGGGTAACAGGGAGTATTACCAAAGAAGAAAGAGGGGAAATCCTTAAAACCTTAAAGGGTGTGGAGCTTACAATTGTTGAGCCTGCCGGGTTTGAGCAAGCCGTCGTAACAAAAGGAGGGGTTTCAACCGATGAGGTTGAGCAACAAACGATGAAGTCCAAACTAATTAAAAATCTTTATTTCGCGGGAGAGGTTTTAAACCTAGACGGTCCTACCGGAGGGTACAATCTCCAGATTGCATGGACAACCGGGTTTATAGCTGGGCGATCCACTAGTTTAAATTGAAATCTATGAAGAAAAAAATATTCTTTTTGTTTTTAATATCTTTAGCTTTTACCGCCATTTTGGTTTCGGCGGAAGAAAAACAAATTACAATCAACTTTTTTTACAGTGTTACCTGTCCTCACTGCGCAGCAGAGAAAAAATTTCTTGAAGAAACTTTTAACAACAATTCAGAAGTTGTTTTAAAAGAACATTTAGTAACCAGTGAAGAAGGAGCAAAGCTGTTAAAAGAGCTTTACAACGACTATGACGTCTCAAAGGATGAAAAAGGGTTGGTGCCGGCCACCTTTATCGAGGGCAGATATTTCATCGGGTATAGGGGAGACGAAGAAACAGGAAGAGAAATAGAAAAATATGTTTTAAATTTATTGGAAGGGAAAGAAACTGATTCGGGCTCCGATGACCTTTTGAAGGAAATAAAAATACCGGTTATAGGAAAAGTGAGGGTTGAGGGTTTGGCTCCCCTTCCTTTGTCTGTAGTACTTGGCACTCTTGACGGTTTCAATGCGTGCGCGATGGTTGCTTTGAGCTTTCTCCTTGCTTCTTTGGCGGCTACGGGAGTAAGAAAAAAAATAATTCTTATCGGAGGAGTATTTATCTTTATCTCGGGCCTTGTTTATTTCCTCTTCATTGCAGCATGGTTAAATCTTTTTTTAGTCTTGGAGCAAATGAAAATTATCACTGTCTTGGTAGGGGGCGTGATAATCATCTTTTCTCTTCTGCTTTTAAAAGAATACATAAACGGAATAGTCTGTAAAATATGCAACGTGGAAGAAGATAATGGCATCTTTCAAATATTTTCCAAAGCAGAAAAAAAGCTCTTTAAAAAAATGAAAGAGCTGATAGATGAAGACTTATCTCTGCCCCTCCTTATCTTAGGAGTTTCGATTGTCGCAGCTGGTGTTAACTTAGTTGAACTGGCTTGTTCTTTGGGATTTCCACTTGCCTTTACCCGGATTCTAACAACAATGAACCTTTCCACTTTCTCTTATTACTTCTACATCTTCGTATACGTTCTTTTTTACATGATAGATGATTTTATCATCTTTCTCATAGTCGTTTTCACTCTAGAAATTACAAAGATATCAGATAAATACCTGCAAATCGTAAAGCTTATCGCATCGCTTGTTTTACTCGGTTTGGGAATAATTTTCATCTTACAACCTTCTCTTCTCACCTCCTTATCTTAACTTCTTTTCGACAGAGCTTTCCAAGCGCCGCAAAGCAATGTGAAGATCGGTAAACATTTTATTAGCGTTGGTAACGACATTCAAGCTATTTTGAGTTTGCTGGAAATAACCAACGACTAAAACCAAATCACCTACTTCAGCTTGACCATGGAAAATCTTGTAAACGATAAGAGCCACCGCAAATCCTTGGGTCAAGTTGGAAAGAACCTGAACCACTGTCCATCGCCAGTAATGCATATTTCTTGCTTCTGAGGCTTCTTTGTAAAAAGTCTCGCCTTGTTTTTTGAGAGTATTTTTAAGTTTTTCTCCGTCCTCGCGTTGTCTCCACACGTCCGGGGTTTTTCGGTAAGCGGTTCCCCAAAAGGCCTCCGAAGCCTCAAAGGAGTCTCTCGCTTCATCAGAATAAAAACCGGAAGCGAAATAGTCAACCAAAAGATAAATGAATGTATAAATCAGAAAGAGAATAAAATAATCAATGTCTGCTTTAAAAAAAACAAGAGGTATAACGATGAAGTTGACCGGAAGCTGGAGCAAGTTGTTTTTGTAATAAATTAAAAGACCGTTTAAAACTTCTGTTATTCTTTTAATCGCCTGCACCGCTTCACCTGTTTTACAATTTTCTTTCACCTTTGTCCGGCTGGTGAAAAAAAGAGCGAGATCAATAGTCATATCGACTCCTAAAATCTCAAGCCCGTACTTGGAACGCAGCCTTATTACATCTTCAGTTACTTTGTTTATAATCATCCCCGCAATCCAAGGCAGCGCTCCTTTCCAATTAGATGGATCCTGGGTTAAAACATTAACCACACGGGAAAGAGCAAAGGGCCAAAAAAGAGTTTGAACGAAAGCTACGAGTCTCCAAAAAGAATACCATATTATCTTTACTTTTTCTTTTTGCCAAAAATTATTAAAAAAATCCTTAAGTAAAGGTTTCATAACTTGTTTTATTATCTTAATTGGTTCATAATAACATAAAATTGTTTTAATCTTTGGTTTATGAAAAGAAAAAAGGTTGGACTTGTTCTAGGATCAGGCGGGGCTCGAGGGTTTGCCCATCTGGGAGTTATTAAAGCTTTGGAAGAAAACGAAATACCCATTGACCTTATCGTTGGAACAAGCGCTGGTGCAATAGTAGGGGGGGTTTACTCATACTTTAAAAATTACCGTAAAACAGAGGAAGAGTTTTTTAAATTCAAATGGAGGCAGGTTTTAAGAAGATTTGTTATGAGGCAGAGAATAGACGAAATATATCACTCCGTTTTCGGAGAAATAACTTTCGAGGAGCTTAAAATACCCTTCAGAGCAGTAGCCTTTGATTTTCAAAAATTAGAACCCGTTGTCTTGAAAGAAGGAGATGTGGGAAGCGCTATGGAGGCAAGCGGTTGCCTCCCTCATCTTTGGCAGAAAATAAGTTGGGGAAAAAGAAATCTTTATGACGGAGGATTGGCGGTTCCTTTGCCGGTTAAAGAGGCTAAAAAAATGGGGGCTGACATATTGGTGGCTGCTAACCTTAACAGTAAAAAAGTAGTCAATAAAAATTACAAAACCCGTATCGGCCCCCTCGGAATAAAGTTTTACCTTGAAACCCTCCAACATTACCTTATCAAAGAACAATCCAGAGAGGCTGATTTTTTAATAGAGCCTGAGATTAAAAAACTTTCTTTTTGGGACTGGCGCTCTCCTCAAAAAATAATTGAAAGAAGAATCGAAAGCGCCGAAAAAGCTACCTTACCTTTTATCAAACAATTAAAAAGAAATTTAAAAAATGACTAAAAAAATAGGTCTGGCCTTGGGTTCCGGGGGAATAAGGGGGTTTACCCACATCGGAGTCTTGAAAGTGCTGGAAAAAAATGAGATCCCCGTTGACTTCATTGCTGGATCAAGTGCCGGGGCGGTAGCGGGCGCCGCTTACGCTTTTTATCAAAACGCTCAAAAAGTGGAGGATCTCTTTCTTTCCCTGAAGTGGCGTAAAACCCTTTCTTTACTTGACTTTTCTTTACAGGGCGGAATTATAAAAGGGGAAAAAATTAAAAGCTTCATCAGAGAGCTTACCAAAGACTCCAACTTTTCCGACCTTAAGATTCCTTTTTCGGCTGTGGCCACCGAAATAGAAACTGGAAAGCCTTATATCTTTCAAAAAGGAGAGTTGGAAAAAGCGTTGCTGGCAAGTTGTGCTTTCCCTTTTGTTTTCAAGCCGGTGGAAGAAAAAGGGAAACTCTTGATGGATGGAGGGCTTTCTAACCCCGTCCCGGCAGATGTAGTAAAAGAGATGGGAGCAGAAATAGTAATCGGAGTCAACCTCGACAATGCTTCTTACCTTGCCACCTACAAAAACAAAATGGGTTCTTTAAAGTTTTTCGCTGAAATTATTCAAAAGAATTTAAGCCAAAGAGTTTTAGAAAATTATGCGGAGGTGGTAATTGCTCCCAAGTTTAAAAACAAAATCACGCTGAAAGAAATTAAAGATATTTTTGATCAAAAAGCAAAAGAATTGATCAGGGTGGGGGAAGAAGAAACTTTAAGAAAGATAGAGGAAATCAAAAAGTTTGTGATATGATGAAGTAAGATGATTGTTAAGATAAAAGTACATCCGAACTCTGGAGAGGAAAAAATCCAAAAAAAAGAAAAAAACAGTTTTGAAGTTTGGCTCAAAGAAAAAGCGGAAAAGGGGAAAGCCAACAAACGTCTTTTCACCCTTCTTCAAGAAAAATTTCCTGAAAAAAGAATACTTTTGCTGAAAGGAGGGAAAAAAACAAACAAAATAATTAAAATTACATGAGTTATAATCCTGAAAAATATATCTATACCCCGGGGCAAAAAGAACCTTTTGAGGTAAGCAGGTACCGGATAGACATGTTCAAGGAGTGCCCCAGGTGTTTTTACCTTTACGCCCGAAAAAGAGTAAAAAGGCCTTCCTGGCCGGCCTTTACTCTAAACAGTGCGGTTGATATTTTGCTTAAAAAAGAGTTTGACGTTCACCGGGCGGAAAAAGAGTCTCATCCTTTGATGAAAAACTACGGTATCAACGCCGTTCCTTTTCAGCATCCCAAAATGAGCGATTGGAGAGACAACTTCGAAGGAGTAAGGGTTTTACACGAACCAACGAACTTGATTATCTACGGAGCCGTTGACGACATCTGGGTCACCCCGAACAAGGTTTTAACCGTTGTTGATTACAAGTCAACAAGTACTTACAAAAAAGTGACTTTGGATGGAAAATACAAAGAAGGTTACAAACGCCAAATGGAAGTCTACCAGTGGCTTTTAAGAGGACAGGAGGGGCTGAAGGAAAAAGGTTATTCGGTTTCTGATAAAGGATTCTTCGTCTACGCCAACGGGAGAAAAGATAAAAAAGCTTTTGACGGCAAGTTGGAGTTTGACGTACAAATCATTCCCTACGTAGGAGATGATTCCTGGGTGGAAGAAAAAATCTTTGAAATTTATGAATGCCTAAATAAGAAAGAAGCTCCACCGGCCGACCCAGAATGTGAGTATTGCAACTACCGCGAGGAGGCAAAAAAGAAACTGGAAGGTTGATAAAGATAAAAAACAATTTAAAGGTTTTTAGGCCGAGGGTTGAAACGAAGTTCTGGATTAAAAAGTCAGTTCCTTTCATAAAAAAATCATTCAAGGGTAAAGTTAATGTTTTGGACATTTTCACAGGAACCGGGCTGTTGGGACTTATCGTTTTGGAAGAAATTCCCCGGTCACATGTAACCTTCATCGACATTTCAAAAAAAGCGGTCTGTCAAACAAAAGAAAACTTGAAGGTCAACAACTTTTCTCCAAAAAGATGGGAGGTAATAAAGAGTGATTTGTTTAAAAATGTAAAAGGAAAATGGCATGTTATCTTAGCCAACCCTCCTTATGTGGCCACAGAAAGAAAAAAGGAAGTTGATGTTGAAGCTTTAAAAAATGATCCCAGAGAAGCTCTTTTTGCAGGACCAAAAGGTTTAAAGATAATTAAAAAATTTCTTAAACAAGCCCCGAAGTACCTGGAAAAAGGAGGAGTGGTATTGATGGAATTCGATCCAAGCCAAAAGAAAGAGATTAGAAAACTTGCCAAAGAAAACTTTAAAATTCATTTTAAAAAAGATCAGTTTCAAAAAACAAGATACGTTTTGTTAAAAAATGGAAACAAAAATTAAAAAAGAAATAGCTCGCTTCGGATCACTCTTTACCTTGATTTTTATAGCTTCTTTTGTAGGAACAACCGTTTCCAGCTCCCTTAAAAAACTTGAAAGAGAATCAAGTGATTTTAAGTTTGTTTCCATCTCAAGAAGAGAAAGAAGCAAACTATGTCAAGAAACATCAAAAGAAAACTCGATTGAAATTCCTAAAATTAACATTGAAGCTCCCCTAATCTTCCCGGAAGAAGAAGACAGCGACTTGGTGGATGATTTAGACAAAGGAGTAACTCATTACCCTGAAACGGTGTTGCCGGGAGAAGAGGGTTTGAGTATTTTCCTAGGCCACAGTGCTCCTCCAGGATACCCGAAGATAAAGTACGACTGGGTTTTTAGCGATCTTAACAACTTAGAAAAAGACGATGAGGTTTTTATTAATTTTAAAGAATGCAGATATACTTACCGGGCAACAGATAAAATATTTTTAGAAAAAGGCGAGGAAATACCTAATCAATTGACAGAGACAAGTAATTCTGTTATAATTTTAATAAGTTGTTGGCCGCCGGGGAGGAACGTTAGAAGAATTGGTGTTGTTTTAGAACTTAATACAAGTTAGTTTACGCTTTCTAAAAAGAGATTAGCTTTTCTTTTTCTAGAGAGCGCAAACGCGCTCTCTTGCTCTTTAAAAACGAAAAAACAAAAAAGGAGGAAAAGATGAAGAAGCTGTTTTTAGCAGTAGGAGTTCTCTGTATTCTTGCGGCTCTCGTCGGGGGAGGAATTCTCCTCTCCGGGTGCAGTCGTGAAAAAGAAGTGGCTCCTTCTCCGGAAGGGGAAAGAGAAACCGTGGTGGCAACCGCTACCACGATAGAAACTGCGGCGCCCAGCGCCACGTCAACTGCTACGCCCACTCCCGCACCGCGGGGGAGGGAAGTAGCGGATTCGGTCGTCCCCGGAGGGCTGCAGAGCCCTTGGGAAGCTGTAAGGCTTTTCAACGGGGATGAAAATCTAGCTTCGTGTGCTCCCGCCTCGCGGAGGTACATGGAGCAGGTGTTGGGCTCTCTACCGGTTTGGACCTCGTCCCGGCCGGTAGAAGAAGAGCCCGCCTGGCTTCCCGAAGGTTTCACACCTGAAAAGGTGTGGAAGCTTGAAGGAAGCCGGGAAGGCTGGCTCATGCGGGGTGAGACCAGTCTTTCAAACCAGGTGGCTTGTCGGAACGGCGGCGAAATCTATATCAATCGTCGTCGTTCCGGCAAGGAAACGGCGTGGGCGGTCGTGTGGGACTCGAATGCGGTGGTCATTCGGGTCGCTTGCGGCAACTTCGCTCTTATAAAGGGCGAACTGCCGGAGCCAACACCACTCCCGCCAACGCGGGAAGTGGATACGCCGACCACAACTCCGCCAGCAACGGTGACGCCGGGAGACACTCCTACGCCCCCGGCAACGGCAACGGCGACACCGTATCCGTCGCCCACGCCCCCGGCAACATCGACACCGCC
>CAZTOB010000008.1:0-29800 GCA_964615425.1 uncultured Candidatus Saccharibacteria bacterium
TTGCGGGGTCTGGAGTTGCACCAGAACCACCAGGTTATGAGCCTGGTAACCTACTGTTAGTCCACCCCGCGTTCACTTCATACTAACCCTAACCTTAAAAAAAATCAAGTCTCAAAATGCGTTCAAATCATTCAAGGCTTCCCTGTAAACCCCCACCGCCCACTTAGCTTTATCCAGAGAAAGACGGTAATTCGGATCATGAACTATATCCTCCCTTACCCTCCTTGCCCTTTTTATCTCCTCCAGGTTTTTAACTTCCCTGGAAGATAAAAGATCAAGTCTTTCTTCAAAAGTTTCTCCCTCGTAAGACAAGCTGTCTAAAACTTCTTCTAAAAGTTCATCTGCCTCTAACACGGCCAGCTTGGCTTCGCTTTCCCAACCCTTTTCAAGTCTTTTTTCGATACTGCTCCATTTTTTCCTGAAAACCGTTGATTCATAAGATTTAGTGGACCAAAATTCTACAAAATCCTTACGGGGTCCTCTTTTTGTCCAGCGGGTTTGTAAATAACTTATTAAAATAACACCGGCGAAGAAAAAGGAAATAAGAAAAAAGAAGATCTTCAAAGGTAAAACTTCAGGAGAATAAGCAGGCTCCACTATTTCCGAAATGTAGTCTGTAATATAATCTGTCATAATTTTTCAATTAATCCGGCCATCGCCCAAACTTTATCTTCTTCAAACTTGTTCCCCATCAGCTGCACCCCCACCGGAAGTCCGTCAACCTCTCCCGCTGGAAGGGAAACAGCCGGCAGTTCAGCCAAGTTGGCGGGAACGGTAAAGATGTCGGAAAGATACATTGAAAGAGGGTCGTCCGTCTTCTCCCCTATCTTAAAAGCGGTGGTCGGCGAGGTAGGAGTTAAAATCAAATCAACCGCTTTGAAAGCGCTGTCAAAGTCTCTTTTAATTAAAGTTCTTACCTTTTGCGCTTTAAGGTAGTAGGCGTCGAAATAACCGGCTGAAAGAGCGTAAGTCCCAATCATAATCCTTCTTTTAACCTCCTCTCCCAACCCCTTCGATCTATTTTCAAGATAAAGGCTCTTCAAATCTTCCGCCTGCGGAAATCCACTCCCGTATCTTATTCCGTCATAGCGGGCCAGATTAGACGACACCTCCGAAGGAGTTAAAACGTAATAACAAGGAAGAGCGTATTCGCTGTGAGGAAGATTTATTCTTCTCATTTTAACACCTTCTTCCTCAAGTTTTTCTATTACCTCTTTTACTTTTGATTCGACCCCGGGTTCTATTCCCTCCACAAAATATTCCCTGGGGATACCGACCACAAGGTCTTTAACGTCAAAGGGCGGCTTGTTTCTTTCCGGAGCATCTAAGTTAACACTCGTTGCATCTTTTGCGTCCCTCCCTTTTATAGAATCAAATACTTTCCTGGCATCTTCCACGCTCCTGGCAAAAGGACCTATCTGGTCCAAGGAAGAGGCCATTGCTATAAGACCGTAACGGGAAACCGCTCCGTAGCTCGGTTTAAACCCCACCACTCCGCACAAGGAAGCAGGCTGCCTTATCGAACCCCCGGTATCAGAGCCGAGACTTGCCACACAAACCCCGGCTGCAACCGCTGCCGCCGAGCCCCCGGAAGAACCTCCCGGGACCCTTTTTGGATCTTTAGGATTGCGGGTCGTAAAAAAAGCAGAGTTTTCAGTCGAAGAACCCATGGCAAATTCGTCAAGGTTGGTTTTGCCAATGATAACAGCGCCCGCTTCTTTAAGTCTTTTGGTAACCGTTGCGTCATAAGGAGCTTTGTAGTTTTTCAAGATTTTCGAACCGGCACTGCAAAGTTCATCCTCCATGAGCATGTTGTCTTTTAAAGCAACGGGTACTCCCGCCAAAGAAGGAAGTTCTCCGCCTTTTTTGACCAAGGAATCAATTCTTTCGGCCTGTTTTAGAGCGGATTCTTCCGTAATGGTAATAAAAATATTGAGCTTTTCATTTTCTTTTTTAGCTGCCTTTAAAAAACGCCGGGTGAGATCTTCAGCTTGAAAACGGCCTTCTTTCAGCCCTTTCCTGATTTTCTTTATTGTAAGGGTTTTAATATTCACTGCCTGTTTTTAAAAACACTCTTAATTTTTAAAAAGCCGTCCTTTTTGTCCGGAGCTTCTTTTAAAAGCTTTTCTTTTGTTCTTTCATTTTGACTTTCCAATTTGTCTTTTCTGATTTGTGTCACCCCTCCTTTTTTAAAAAGAACCTCTTCCAAGGTGTGAGTTAAAGGCTTAACCCCCTCCGTTTCAACCTCGTCAAGTTTATCCACATAATCCAGTATCGAGGAGAGCTCTTTTTGGAAGGAGGCGGTTTCTTCTTCGGATATTTTTATCCGAGCCAGCTTAGCAATATGTTTTACTTCTTTTTTAGAAAGCATAATCTTATTTAGGTACTTCAAGTTCTTCCGTTTCTACCAAAGCGTCTTTGTATTTTTCCATATTCTCCAAAACTAATCCCGCGCCTCTTACAACCGTTGTCATCGGATCTTCTACCAAATGAGTGGGGATTTGGGTTTCTTTTTGAACCAGTTCGGGCAGACCTTCCAGAAGACTTCCTCCACCGCAAAAGTGAATTCCGTTTTTCATTATATCAGCCAAAACCTCGGGCGGAGTTCTTTCGATGGTGTCTTTTATTCCCTGTACAATCTCTTTAACGCTTTTTGACAAAGCCCGGTAAGCCTCTTCTTTGGAGATCATTATTTCTTCGGGAAGACCGGTGACAAGGTTTCTTCCTCTCACCGGAACCTTTTTTCCTTCTTCAGGAAGCTCAGCACAGCCGACCTGCTTTTTGATCTTTTCCGCCATCATCGGACCTATCAAAAGGTTAAATTCGCTCTGCACCCACTGCACGATGTCTTGATCAAGCCGGTCTCCAGCTGTTTTCAAGCTGCACGAAACCACAATTCCTCCCAGGGAGGTGACCGCTATCTCCGTCCTCCCCCCTCCTATGTCCACAATGAAGTGGCCCTCCGGCTTGTTGACATCAAGCTTGGCTCCGATAGCGTCAGCCATAGGTTGTTGAATTAAAAAAACTTTTCTTGCTCCAGCTTTTTTAGTAGCGTCCCGGACCGCCTTCTTTTCCACCTCGGTAACACCACAAGGGATGCTCACGATTACACGCGGACGGGGCTTAATGAAGGCCCTCCCCATCACTCTGTCAATAAAATAGCGGATCATTTGTTCCGTAACTTCAAAATCAGAGATGACGCCGGCGCTCAAAGGCTTACTCGCCACCACATGCGACGGGGTCTTCCCCACCATTTCCCTCGCCTCCTTTCCTATGGCTAGAATCTGGCCTGTTTTTTGATTAACCGCCACCACCGAAGGTTCGAAGATAACAATTCCTTCTCCTTTTACGTAGACTAAAGAGTGTGCGGTGCCGAGATCCACCGCTATGTCTTTAGCCAGCAGCCCCTTTAACTTTCCAAACTCACCCAACCAATTTTCTCTTTTTTTGTTGTCCATAATTACAGCAATGATTTAATATCTTTAAAGGTCGCAAAAACCATCAATAAAAGAAGAAGAACGAAGAAAAATTTGTTTATTCCCTCTTCCACCTCCCTCTTTAAAGGTTTTCCTCTCAGTTTTTCAACTCCTAGAAAAAGTATTCTTCCTCCATCCAAAACCGGGATTAAAGGAAAAGCGTTAAAAACCGCCAGGTGCAAAGCGATCAAAGCTAAAATGTTTAAAAAGTAAGATGCTCCCAGCCTTCCCCTTTCAACAAAAACCCCCATGATCCCCACCGGGCCCACCAACCTAGCCTGAACCTTGGTCTCCGTAAAGGGCGAGGCGATCATCTCACCGATCGATCTTAAGATCAAAGCGGTAAACCAGAAAGTTTGTTCAGCTCCGCCTTTTAAACTTTCAAAAACACCTTTTTTTTGAATCACCACCCGACCCAGACCAATCCCGAGCAGCCCCTCCCCTTCGGGGGGGGAAATCCTTGGAACGGCTTCAATGGCAACCTCTTTATCGCCTCTTTTAACTAAAATTTCAATTTCTTCACCTTTTTTATCCTGAACAAACTCTTGAACCTTCGTAATCTTTTTTAAACTTTCTCCGTTGATTTCCAGAATAATGTCTCCGGGCTTAAGACCCGCCTCTTCTGCTGGAGAGTCGGGGGCTACGCTTAAAACACTGACCAGGGGTTCGGATCCTTGAGGAGGTTCATCGCCGACATCCACCGGAGCTCCCGCCATGAACATTATGGAAAAAATCAAAAAAGCAAAAACCCAAAAAGAAATTACCCCGGCAGCAAGAACCCAAAACCTGTGAGATATTTTAGCTTTTTTCATATTTTCCCTCGGGATGTCAACAAAAGCTCCGAAAGGTATCAAGTTCAAGCTGTAAACCGTTTCTCCTATCTTTTTCCCGATCAACCGGGGAGGGTACCCGATCCCGAACTCCCTCACCCCTATTCCGAAACCTTTTGCTACTAAAAAGTGACTTGCTTCGTGCAAGACGAGAAGCCCCACCAAAACAACAAGTGATACAATAAAAATCATGATTATCCTTCTTTAATTATTTCCGCCTTTTTGCTTTTTATTTCCGTCAGCTTAGCGTTGACATCATCCACCACCTCCTGTAATTTTTCCAACCCTCGGAATTTTTCATCCTCCCCGATTTCACTCTTGCTGAAAGCGTTCTCAATCCGACGGGTTCCTTTGTTTCTGACATCTCTTATCTTTTTTTTGGCTTTTTCCTGCTTCTCGGAAAGAAGACGCAGATACTTTTCTCTTCTTTCCTGAGTCAAAGCGGGGAAAGGTATTCTTATCACCTCCTCGCCTGTAATCGGAGAAAGCCCCAGGGAAGAATTATGAATCGCTTTTTCAATTGATTCCATATAACTCTTATCCCAAGGTTTCACGATTATTTCCCGGTCCTTTGTAATGTCTATCATCCCCAAGCTTTTGAGAGGAACCTTTTTGCCGTAGCTTTCCACTTCCAAATCTTCCACCAGAGAGGTGGAGGGTCTTGAAGTTCTCAACTTAGCTATCTCTTTTTTGAAATCGGAGATTACTTCTTTGAACTCCGGCTTCAAATCTTTGATAACGTCTCTCCAATGCATACTAAATTTTAAGCATTAAATCTTGTAAAGTTATTTTTTTGTTGACGTTGTAGTTTTGAAGAAGGTAAAGAGTGTTTTCCATTTCTTTGATAGTTTTTTCCACGGGAATCGTTTCATCTTCTTCTTCTAATTTCCAGAAAAGAACCCTTCTTAGGAAATAAAGCCAGGAAACAAGCATCTCTTCGGGATTTTCTTTGGATAATTTTTTAGCTATTTCAAACCTTTTGTTTAAGTCCGCCTTCAACAATTCCTTGACCTTCTGCCTTCTTTCTTTTTCCTTTTCGAATTCTTCCCTGTTTTGAAGGTACCGAAGCGCTTTAACAGGCCGCAGGCCGGCGGTGGTTAAAATTTCATCTTTCACTTTGAAACCCTTCTTCTTTAAAAAACGAGCCAGCTCTTTTTTTTCGGGGACCTGGAACCTTAACTCTTGAAGGCGGGAAGTAATAGTGGGCAGCAAAGAATTACTTGAACTGCTGGTTAGAAAAAGAACAGAGTCTCCTTTCGGCTCTTCCAGAGTTTTAAGAATGGCGTTTTGAGAGTAATGGTTCATAAGGTGGGCGCGGTGAACAACCCCCACCTTAATCCTTCCAAAAGAAGGCTTAAGCGAGAGCTTCTTTAAAAAATCATCCACTGAATCAACTTTTATGGATTTTCCGTCCTCGCTTTCAAGAAGGAAAAAGTCAGGATGAGTCTTTTTTTCTATCATCCGACAGGACTTACACTTTCCGCAAGGTGCACCCCCTTCGCTCTCACACATCACCCACTTCGTGAAAAACTCAGCCATCTTTTTTTTCCCCAACCCGCTTCTTCCCGTAAAAAGATAGCTGTGGGATAAACTATCTTCTTCCCATGCCCTTTTCAAAAACTTCCACTGCTTGGGGAAAAGATCTTTCATTTCTTTCTCATTATGCTTTTTTTGTAAATATCAAGGTTTTCAAGCATCACCCCTGTTCCTTTGGCTACACAAAGCATCGATTTGTCGGAAAGAAAGGAAGGGACACCGGTGCTTTTAGAAATCAAAACATCAAGATTGCGAAGTTTAGAACCTCCTCCGGTAAGAACCATTCCTTTATCCATGATGTCTGCAGAAAGCTCGGGTGGGGTTTTGCGTAAAACTATTTTAACCGCCCTTACGATATCTTTCAAAGGATCGGCTACCGCCTCCGCCACGTTGTTTGAGGTGACTTTTATAACGCGGGGAAGTCCTGAAACCATATCCCTGCCTCTCACCTCGAGAACTTTCTCCTCTTTTTCGGGTATAGCCGAGCCGATCTTTATCTTTATTTCCTCCGCCGTCTGAGTTCCTACAGCCAAGTTGTATTTTCTTCTCACAAAATCGCTTATCGCTGCGTCAAGTTCGTCTCCGGCCACACGTATCGAGTGTGATGTTACAATCCCCCCCAGGGAAATAACGGCTACTCCCGCGGTTCCTCCGCCGATATCAATGATCAAATGTCCTGAACAAGAATTAACGGGAATGCCCGCACCAATAGCCGATAAAAGCGGCTCCTTGGCTAAATAAACGGCTTTGGACCCTGCCGCCTTGCCGGCTTCTATAACAGCTCTTCTTTCCGTAGAAGTAATCCCGGCCGGAACTCCAACTAAAACTTCGGGTTTTAAAACGTCCCACGGTTTTGATACTTTTTTAATGAAATGAGAAAGCATGGCCTGCGTAACACGGTAATTGGCAATCACCCCTTCTCTCATCGGTCTGTAAACTTTAATGCTGTCGGGGGTTCTACCCAACATCTCTTTTGCTTCTTTTCCCACCGCCAATATCTTGTTCTCTTCCACCGCAACAGCAACCACAGAAGGCTCCCTTAAAACAATTCCCTTTTTGGGAATAAAAACCATGGAGTTGCAGGTACCGAGATCTATTCCTATTTTTCTAATAAACATTTTTACTAAGATTTAACTCTCTTTATTCTAGCTCCCAAAGATTTTAACTTCTCGTCCAAATTTTCATAACCGCGGTCAATCTGATTTACCTCACTGACTCTGGTTTCCCCTTCAGCCATCAAAGCCGCCACAACCAAGGAAGCCCCCGCCCTTATATCCCAGCTCCTGATATCAATCCCCAAAAGAGGAGTTTCACCGAAAACAAGAGCTCGGTGCGGGTCAACTATTTCAATGTCGGCTCCCATCTTTCTTAATTCTTGAACATAATTGAGACGGTTTTCATAAAGCGGGTCGTGTATTAAACTTTTACCCCTGATTTGGGTTAAAAGTGGAACAACGATGGGGAGAAGGTCTGTTGGAAACCCCGGCCAGGGAAGAGCTTGAAAACGAACGGGTTCAAGGTCGGGAGAATGATTAACAATCAAATCATTATCCTCCCACCGAAAATCAACCCCCAAATCACTCATTTTGGCTAAGAAGAAGTCCATGTCTTCTTTAACCACCCCTTTAAGACGGATAACGCCTTCGGTAGCGGCCCCGGCTAAAAAGAAGGTACCCGCCTCCACATGGTCTGACAAAACTTCAAAATCACCCCCTTTTAATCTTTCTTTTCCCTTTATCCTTAAAGTATGCCCCCCTACTCCTTCAATTTCAACTCCCATTTCACGCAGCACGTTTCCCAAGCGTCTAACGTGGGGCTCCGCCGCCGCTGTTTTAACCACAGTTTCACCCGGGAGACCGGCCGCTGCCATCATCAAGACCTCCGTCGCCGTCACGCTGAATTCACGCAAAACCACCTTGTCGGAAGAAAGGCTGCTGCCGTCGAAGATATAGTGATTGTTTTTTCTTTTTACTTCAAGACCCAGCTTTTTTAAAGCGTCAAGGTGGGTTGTTATCGGCCTCAGTCCTATCTTATCCCCTCCCGGGGGAGCGAACCTGAATTTTTTAAAACGAGAAAGAAGAGAACCGATAAGAAGTACGGAAACTCTGCTTTTGCCGATAAGAGAAAGATCCAAATCATCAGCCGAAAGATCACTGCCCGGCTCTATTTCCACCTCGTCTTCGCCCGTCCACTCAACCTCCGCCCCCAAACTCCTAATTATTTCTAAAAGATTAAAAACGTCTTCCACCCGTGGAAGATTAACCACCCTGCATTTTTCATCCGTTAAAAGGGTGGCTGCCAAAATGGGGCCCGCGCTATTTTTAGCCCCGCTTATCTCCACCTCGCCTTCTAATTTTTGCCCTCCTTGAATTAAAAATTGCTCTGACATATTTAATTCTTTATAACCTATTCTAACTTTTTTTAAGTCCGAATGTCAAACGGTGATTTGAAAAAAACTTCAACCTTGTTTAGAATGAAAAAGATGAAGTTAAACCCTAAAAAAATACTTCTTCTGGCAACGATCGCTCTTTTTTTTATCCTGGCGCCGGTCGGGATACTTTACTCCCACGGCTACCGCTTGGATCTTGAGAATAAAAAGGTGGTTAAAACCGGAGGACTCTACTTTAACGTCCAACCGGGGAATGCAAGAATCCACGTCGACGGAAAAAAACCGAAAACAACCAACGCTTTTTTCGGCTCTTTGTTTTTAGAAAGCATAAAACCGGGAAAATATGGAGTAAGGATTACAAAGAGCGGGTTTCAGGATTGGGAAAAAACATTATCCGTGGAAGCGGAAAAGGTAACAAGCGCCAAAAATGTTCACCTGGTTCCCGAAACTCTCTCTTCCGAAATTATTTTTAGAGGAATAGAAGACGTCTGGTTTTCAAACGCCAAGCAGCAGGCAGTTCTGCTTGAGGGTGAAGACAACTGGAGCTTGAAAATTTTTGATGTGCAGGAGGGTATAAAATCTCACCTTCTTTTCAAAAAAGACCTTCCCCAAAAAGAAGATGAGAACTTGACCTTGAAAGAAGTGATCTGGCCTCCTCAAAAAGGTGTCTTTTTAATCCAGGTCTTATCCAAAGAAGCTGGGGAGGAAAACTCCTTAGAAACCGAAGGAGAAGAATCTTCTCCTAAAAACCTCTTTTTCTATATCGATTCGAGGCAAGACCCGGTGCAGATAAAAAGGGTCAACATCTCGCCTGAAGCAAAAAGAGTCACCTTCGCCTCCTCTGAACACATTCTTTTTCTCACGCCAAACGAAAAGTCTTCCACTCTTTTTAAAAGGGGAATAAGCGGAGAGGGAAAAAGAATTTTAGAAGATGTTGAAGCTTTCGCTCTCCACGGTGGTAAAATATTCTGGATCGACAATCAGGGATTTCTTAAAGAGTCAAACTTTGAAGGAGATGAGCTCAATACAAGCCTTGAAACCCTGCCCGAAATAGGTGAAAAAACGGAAGTTTATCCTTTGGGCTTTACCACTCTCGTCAAATCAAACGGAAACCTTTTTGAGCTTAACCGTTCTCAAACCTTTGAAAGGGTAAAAAGCAGCGCCTTAAACCTTGAATTTTCTCCGGGAGTTAAAAAGGTGACCCTTTGGACGGATCATGAAATAGAGCTTCTGATGCTTAAAGAGCAGACTTATCAACCGTTAAGAGAAAAAGGAGAAAAAATATTTTTAACCCGTTCTTCGAAAGAAATCGAAAACGTCTTTTGGTGGAAGGAGGATTATCTTTTAGTCATAAAAAAAGGAGGAGAAGAAAAGGAAATCACAGTTTTGGAGGCTGACAACCGAGACAAGGTTCAAAGCTGGACTCTAAAAAAGCTTTCTGCAGAAAAAATAATTTACAATCCCGGAGACAAAAGATTCCTCTTCTTAACAAAAAAACGCCTCTTTCAAACAGAGGAGTTTTAATCTTTATTCTGAAGTTTTTTACATTCCAGCCTGTAGTCGCAATAACGACAACGCCATTTTGGAATATCGTCCGGGACTTCAGGCAAAACGTCTTTGTCGATCTGTTCTTTCAAGCATTTGAAGTTTTTGATAAGTTCTTCTGCTCTTTCTCGATTATAATCAAAAACAAACTCTTTCAAATGCTGGGTATTTTTGTTTTCATAAAGAATAATGCCCTTTGCAATATTAAAAAAGTGCATATAAAGTTGGGCTTGATCCATATGGTCTCTTCTCGGCTCACTTAGTTTTTTAAATTTCCAACTGGCACTGCTTTTAAACTCCACGATATAAGGTTCGTTGTCGAGAGTTACTATTGCATCCGCCCGGCCGTGGATCAATTCATTAGGAGGGGTATGGATCTCGCTGGCCTGCACAATCCCCAAGCTGTAAAGTACACTTAAAAGACGTCTATGGGTGTGCTCCCCTTCTTCAAAGATGCGAAGCACCCTTGGAGCCGGCTTTTCTCTTGGAGCATCTTTAAAATTAAGATAAAGAGCCCGGGGGCATTTACCAACATCGCTGACGTAAAAGTAAGAACGCGCGCGGGTTTCAAAAGAATCCCCGTAAAATTTATCAATGCGTTTTTTCAACATGTAAACATTTTAACAAAATTTATGAAAACAAAAAAGCAAGAGTTCTCTTGCTTTTTTTAAAATGTTACCTTTTCCCCCACTGGGGTGACTTTCTGGCTCCCTTGAGACCCGGCTTCTTCCTTTCTTTCATCCGGTCGTCTCTTGTGAGATAGTCCGCTTTGCTCAGCTTTTTTCTAAAATCAGGGTTGAATTTAACAAGGGCCCGGGAAAGACCGTGTTTTATAGCATCAGCTTGGCCGGTCGTTCCTCCTCCTCTGGTTAAAGCCGTGATTTTAAATTTATCTTCGAGGCTCAAAAGAACAAGCGGCGAGCGAGCTGATTTAACAAGTTCCATCTTATTGGAAAAATATTCCGGCAGGCTTTTACCGTTAACTTCGGTGGCCCCCTTCTTTTTGGGAAAAATCCTCACTCTGGCCGTAGCTGTTTTTCTTCTTCCCACCCCTTCATAATATTTTTTTTCTTTCTCCGCCATAATTATTTTTGGATTTTCAATCTTTTAATTCTTTTCTTTCTCAATTTGTTCTTAGGAAGCATATTCCAAACCGCAGATTTTAATACTTTCCCCGGGTTTTTTTCAAAAATCTCTCTCACCGGAAGATGTTTCTCGTGACCCAAATAACCGGAGTGGCGGAAATAAGTTTTTTGATCCATCTTTTTTCCGCTGAAAGTCATTTTACCCGCATTTTTAATCACCACAACATCCCCTCCATCTATATGGGGCTTGTAATCGGGCTTGTGTTTCCCTTGAAGAAACTTCGTAATTTCACTGGCCAGCCTTCCCGGTCTTCTTCCTGCAGCATCGATTGTATGTCTTTCTCTTTTCATATTTTTAAACAAGCTCTATAATCACCATCTCGGTCCCGTCACTTTTCCTGGGCCCAAGCTTTAAAATCCTGGTGTAGCCCCCTTTTCTATCTTTATAGCGGGGAGCTATCTCGTTTACTAATTTATCAACCACTTTTTTCTCAAACAACTTAGCCAGGCGCCTCCTGGCATCAACATCCCCTTTTTTAGCCCTTGTTATGATTTTCTCGGAAAAGCTCCTCAATTCGGTCCCCCTGGCTTTGGTCGTTTTAATCCGCTCTTTTAAAAACAAAGACCGGGCGAGGGATTTCTTAAGCGCCTTTCGTTGATCTTTTTTTCTTCCCAGTTTTTTTCCTTTTTTTCTTTTACGCATGATTTACTTTAAGCTCAGCCCCAGTCTTTGGAGCTCCTTCTTTATTTTCTCCAAACTTTTCGGACCGATGCCTTCTATTTCGGAAATATTTTCCTCAGTTCTGGCCGTAAGACCGGCTACGCTTTTCACTCTGTTTTCATTTAAAATATCAGCCACCCGGGAAGGAATGTCAAGGTCTTGTATTTCAATTTCTGAGGGATCCCTCGTTTCTTTCTCCTCTTCTTCCACTTCCTCAACTTCCTTTTCTGAGAGAAAATTAAAGTGTTTGATTAAAATTTCAACCGCCTTGCGAAAAGCGTCTTCCGGATCTATTCTTCCATCCGTTTCAATGGTCAGCATTAACCGGTCGTAATCAGTTCTTTTGCCCACCCGCATATTTTCCACCTTGAAGGAAACGTTTTCAATCGGAAGGTAAGCGGCATCAAGATCTATCACCCCTATTTCCTTATCCTTATCCTCTCTTGACCTTGAAAGTTCAAAACCTATCCCTTTTTTCACCCTGACGTTTATCTTCAAGGAAGCATTTTTATCGGTAATGGTGGCTATTTTCTGGTCCGGATTGACAATTTCAAGCTGGGAAGGAAATTCAAAGTCCCCCGCCTTCACCTCTTTTTCTCCTTTTTCATCCAGCTTTGCTTCAAACTCTTCATCTCCCTGCACCCTGAACTTTACCTGCTTCAGATTAAGAAGAATTCTAACCCCGTCTTCTTTCACTCCGTCCAATGTAGAAAACTCATGCGGCATCTTATCTATTTTAACCTGGGTTATCGCTCCTCCCCCAAGAGAAGAAAGTAAAACTCTCCTTAAACTGTTCCCGATGGTAACCCCGTAGCCGGGGTAAAGACCTTCGACAATAAAAACCGCTTTGTTCGGAGATTCTTTTTTGATTTTAAAATCCCGGGGTAAAGAAATCATATATATTTAAAAATTAAAAGTTGCAATCAGCGGGAATAATACTCGAATATAGTAAACACGTCCCCCACCGCGGAAGCTTCTTCCAAAGAGGGTTCGCCCACCACCTCACCCTCCATATTTTCCGGGGACAATTTGAGCCACGAAGGAACGTTGTAATTTTTCAGTTTAACCGTCAAGCCGGAAAAAATATTTTTATCACGCGAAGAAGGTTTGACGGAAATAATGTCGCCTCTTCTCACCGCGGCTGAAGGAATATCGGTTTTTCTACCGTTGATGCGGAAATGACCGTGTTTTACAAGCTGCCTGGCTTGAGGTCGAGAGTCGGCCAAGCCAAGACGGTAGACCACATTATCAAGCCGGGTTTCAAGCTTTCGGATCAATATCTCCCGGCTGTTTTTGTCTTCTCCTCTTTGCTCTAAAGCTTCTTTCACGTATTTATGAAACTTTCCCTCGCTGAGGTTGTAAAAATTTCTAAGCTTTTGCTTTTCCCTTAATTGTTTTCCGTACTCGGAAAGATAACGCCGCCTTCGGTTTTTTCCTTGAAATCCAGGCGGGTATTTTCTCCTAAGAAAAGGACACTTGGGAGACATACATTTTTCTCCTTTTAAAAAAAGCTTTTCACCTGCGCGCCTGCAAATTTTACATTTCGGTTGTGATTTATCCATACTTTATACTCTTCTCGGTTTAGGAGGACGGCACCCATTGTGCGGAATGGGGGTCGCATCTTCAACCGCATTTATAGTCAGCTTAAAATTAACAAGAGTTCTCAAGGTAGAACTTCTTCCCGGACCGAGCCCTTTTACAAAAACTTCCACCTCTTCAACTCCCAAAACCTCGCATTTTTTAGCTATCACCTCCGCTACCTTGGAGGCAGCGTAAGAAGTTGATTTTTTGGTTCCTTTGAAACCAAGCGCCCCGGCGCTTGACCAGGCTAAGACGTTTCCCTTTTTGTCCGTCAAAGAAATGCGGGTGTTGGTGTAGGAGGCGTTGACATAAATATTTCCTTTCCTAACCCTTTTCTTTTTAGAAGAAACCTTGGTTTTTTTCTCCAGGGTCTTGTCCAGCTTTTCTTTCTCCGCCAGTATCTCTTCTTTAGTTTTTTGAGCAACTCTTTTCTTTCCCATAATATCTTGTTTTAGGTGGCTTGAGGAGCAGGTTTCCTACCGGAGCCCATTGTCCGTCTGACATTGCCTCGGACAGTTCTACTATTGACCCTAGTCGTCTGGCCCCGAACCGGAAGTCCCTTCTTATGTCTTATCCCCCTCCAGCTTTCAATTTCTTTTAATCTCCTGATATTTTGTTTTTTTTCTCTTTTTAAGTCTCCTTCTATTTTGTAGTTTTTTTCTATAAAATTGGCTATCTTTTTTCTTTCCGCGTCCGTCAACTCGGAAACCTCCTTCATACCGTCAATTCCGGTTTGCTTTAAAATCTCCCGACTCAAAGAAAGACCTATGCCGTAAATATAGGTTAGTGCAATCCTGGTTTGTTTATCATCGGGAATGTTTACTCCTACTATACGCATATTATCCCTGTCTCTGTTTATGATTAGGATTCTTTTTGCAGATAACGTAAACCCTCCCTTTTCTGCGTACAACCTGGCAGTCGGGGCACATTTTTTTAACTGATGCTTTTACTTTCATAGTTATGCTTTTTTACGCCAAACAATTCTTCCTCTTTCCTCGTCATAGGGGCTCATCTCCACCTCAACCTTGTCTCCGGGAAGAACTTTGATGCGGTACATCTTAAGCTTACCCGCCAAATGAGCGTTTATCTCCCTTCCATCTTCCAACTCCACTACAAAATGCAAATTAGGAAGGGCCTTTAAAACCCGCCCCTCTTTTTTAATTTTCTCTTGTTTGGTCATTTATTTTACTTCAATCTCAGTTTACAATAATAATTTCGAGAGTCAAGTCAGTTTGAAATCTTAAGCTCTACTTTTTCCGGATTCTGAGGGATTCTCCGGATCCAAAAAGGAGAGAGTTTCACTTCCGCCTTTTCCACCGGTTCGTAGTCGGAAAAATAAGCGCGGGTTTCTCTTTCGCTTTTTCCCAAAAGAGATCTTTTCAACTCACCTTGATCTACCTTTTTAACCGCCTCCATCTCAACCTGAACTTGAAGGTCCAAAGTTCCTTCACCCAAATTCTTTCTTAAGACAGAGGAATTGATTTTCAAACTGTCACCTTTTATTCCTTCATCTTCCCGCAGTTCTTTTTCCGCCCAGAACAAAACAAGCTCCTTCAAATTTTCTTTCTTAAAGGCGATCGTTTGCGCCTTGGCCTTGACGGTGAAAGAAAAATTGTTCACCGCTTCACCTTCGTCCGCTGAAGAACCTGTATCTAAAATTTCAACCTCAATTGCATCGTCTAAAACCTCCCTGTCTTCCGCCTCGCTTTTCAATTTTTCTTTTACTTCTTCTTCCGCTCTTCCTTCCAGTTTTTCCTCCGCCCGCATAAAGTCCCCGGCTGTCACGACGGACACCTCCCCAGTAGACCCTCCCTTCATAGCTTCTTTTGACTCTCCGTAAACCGAAGTATAACGGGGAGAGCCAAGTAAACCGGGAATTGAAAAAGAAGTGGCCTTAATATTGTACTCCGGACCGGGGTCAGCAGCCACTACTTCAATTTCCTCTTCACCTCCTGCCGGTACCTCCACCCCTTCTGTAGAATAAAAAAGTTTGCTGTCTGCAGAAAGAAAACGGGTGTTTTCAACCAAAATTTGAGATAGATTGTAATCATTAATAACCGTTATCTCCCCCCGCGCCTTGGTTGCCGTCTCGCTAACTCCGGTGGAGGAAAACTCTTCGGAAATCTCTTTTTCTGAAAAAACCACTTCACCGGGTAAAACTGCCCCGTTGAAGTTCAACTCTTCTTCATCTACCTTAACTGCAACCTCTCTTTGGAAAGAAACGGGTTCCGCAGAAGGGAAAACTACAACCCGTGCGCTGGCTCTAAAATGCAAAAACAAAAAACCGCCCAAAAGGACTAAAAAACCGAGCACAAAAGGCAAAGCGGTGGAAAAAAAACCATTGAAACGATCTCCTAAAGAAAAACTGAAGGAGGGAAGGCTGGGCAGCTTTAAAGATCTCCCCCTTTTTCCTCCCGTTCCGATAGGTTTTTTCTTTTGAGGAGGCCTGATATCATAAATTTTTTTCCTGGCCATAAAATATATTATTTAAAAACTCCTCTGATGCGGCGTATCCCCGCCCCGGCGGAGTTTTCTTTAATTATTGCGAACCGACCTTCAATTTCCCCGGTGTTTTGAATGTGGGGCCCGGCACAAATTTCCTTTGAAAAAGGGTCTTCCGGGTCGCCAATTGTGTAAACAAAAACTTCTTTGGGATACCGGGCTTTAAAAAAGGCCAAAGCCCCTGACTGCAAAGCTTTTTTGTAAGGCATTTCTTTTTTGGTCACCTTCAGGCCTTCTTTTATCTTTTCGTTGATCAATCTTTCCACCTTCTTTATCTCCTCATCGGTTAAGGCCTCGGGGTGTGAAAAATCAAACCGCAGTCTTTCCGAAGAAACATCCGACCCCATCTGCTTAACATGTTTACCTAACACCCTTCTTAAAGAGGCCTGTAAAAGATGAGTAGTGGTGTGTAAAGCTTTCGCTTTTTTAATCTCTTCCTCATTTTCAAGCTCGCTTATCCCCACCCCTCCAAACTTCTTGGAGGCTCCCTTACGGGACTTTTCTTTGTGCTCCTTCATCGCTTTCTTGAAACTCTCTTTTTCCACCTTGAACCCTTTTTCCTCGGCCATCTCAACGGTAAGCTCTAAAGGAAAACCGTAGCTTTGATACAAGTCAAAGGCTTCCCGACCCGTTATTCTTTTTTCCTTCTTTTTTGAAACAAGTTCTTCGAATTTTTTTAAACCTCTCTTTAAAGTCTTTTGAAACTTTTTGTTTTCCTTTCTGAAACAATCCTTAATTTTGTCTTCTTTTTCTTCCAGCTTCTCATAAAAGTCCCCGTAAATATCAACAACCTCCTCTATGAGTTCTTCGTAAGAAGAAATTTCAAGCTGCATCAAGTGGCGGAGCATTCTTCTTAAAAGCATCCTTAAAACATATCCCCGGCCGGAGTTAGAAGGCAAAACACCGTCAGCGACGATAAAAGAGGAAGCCCGCACGTGATCCGCTATAATACGGAACCTTCTTTTTTCGTTTTCATACTTTTTACCCGAAAGCTCCTCAAGCTTCTCTATAATCCCCCTGAAAAGATAACTGCGGTACGGGGAGGATTTGCCCTCAAGAAGAGCCACCATCCTTTCAAAACCCATACCGGTGTCAACATTTTGCTGGCTTAATTTCCCGAAAGAACCATCCCCTTTCTTATTATACTCCATAAAAACCAGGTTCCAAACCTCAACGAACCTTCCGCATTCACAGTTAGGATGACACTTCTTGCCGCACGGCTCCCCGGTCAAGTCATAAAATATCTCGCTGCAGGGGCCGCAGGGGCCTGTTTTTGAAACCGGACCCCAAAAGTTTTCACCCGCACCGTATTCAAAAATTCTTTCTTTGGGGAACCCTTTTTTAATCCAGATATCTTCCGCCTCGGTGTCTCTCGGTATTTCTCCTTCCCCCTCAAAGATAGTAATCCAGAGTTTTTCCTTTTTAAAACCGCACTCCTCTATTAAAAACTCCAGGGCGTAATCCACGGCCTTCTTTTTAAAGTAGTCACCGAAAGACCAGTTGCCGAGCATTTCAAAAAAGGTATGGTGCGTTTCGTCTCCCACCTCCTCTATGTCATTAACCCGCACGCATTTTTGAGCTGAACAAGCTCTTCTGAAAGGAGGCTCCCTTTCCCCGGAAAGGTAGGGAACAAACTGCTGCATACCGGCGGAGGTGAAAAGAGAGGTCAAATCGGCGGGAACCAAAGAACTGGATTCCACCACTTTGTGGCCTCTTTTTTCAAAAAAGTCCAAAAAATTGTCTCGTAACTTGTGAGATTTCATAAATGAAGGATTACAACCCCTGTTTGTCTTCCGCCTTTGTTCTTCTTTTTTCCAGCCGGGCAAGCTCCATGTTCACCTTGGCCAGCCTCTCCTTCAGCTTGAAAAGTTTAGAACGCAGGGTGCGGATCTCCTTTTCTATCTCTAAAATGTTGGTGGAGAGATCTTCCTTTTCTTCAAGTTTTTCTTCGATCTTTTGACCCAAACCTATCATTTCTTTGGAAAACTTTTCCAACTCCCGGAAGGAGTCATCCTTCTCCTCTTCTTTTTTGTTTTTACCTATAACTATCATATTCTTATTCTACCAAAAATTAAAAAATGAACAAAATTAAACCAATTTTCCCTGAACACCTCTGTCCAAGGCCTGGTTGGCCAGCTCATCCGCCTTAACATTTTCCTCCCGGGGCACGGATTTAAAATCCACCCGGCCGAAATCAACCGTCAAGTTCCAAAGTTTGATGAAAAGACGCTGCATCTTTTCATCTTTAATCTTGTACTTTCCCTTCATCTGCTTGGCGAGAAGCTGTGAGTCGGTTCTTATCTCCACCTCGCTTTTTTTAGCCTCTTTTTTCCCGAATAAAGACTTAAACTTGGAAAGAGCCGTTATGGCAGCCAAATACTCCGCCTCGTTGTTCGTTTTCTCCCCCAAATACTCGGAGTAAGTTTTTAAAAGATTTTCCCGGTTGTTGTAAAAGGCGACCCCTAAAGAAGCCGGGCCGGGGTTTCCCCGGGAAGCTCCATCCGTTTTCACGATATATTTTTTCATATACTTTTTAAATTTAAATCTTTTTCAAGCCACCTTAAAATATTCTCAAAGTCCTTGTTAAAATGAGGGGAGTTAAAAAGAGAGATGTAGATGTTGCGTGTGACCCCCTTTGAATCTTTCATTTTCAAAAATTTCAGAAAGGAACCTTCTTTTTCCCCCTCTTTAAACTCACTTCCGAAATTAAAAAGATAGCCGCGGTAGTAAAGGATATGGCGCATCAGTTTAGCTGAGTCATAAGGTGTGGTGATGTTTTTCTCGGAAGAACCGGTTACATCCGCAAAATGAGTGCTTTCCATACCGATCGAATCCGCTCTGGAGTTCATCTCTTCAACAAACCGAGCCGGGGTGAGAAAATAGCTTAGGGTCAAAGCCGCCTCCTTCGACCCCTGATCAAACATCAAAAAAAGAAGATCTCTACCCCGGTAAACTCTTTGCGGGGAAACAACCCCCTCCCCTATTTCTTCAAACATCCAGCTTCGAGCATGAATTTCCCGGCTGAGATCAACCACTTCGCTGGCAACCAGACCGGCCGCCACCCTTGTTGCAGGTCCGGCGGCCACCTCTGACTCCATTTTCTTCCCCGCCAGAATTTCCCCCGTATCAAGATCGGCCACCATCATTCCCGAGGCTTCTACGTTTAAGTCAAGCTCCGCCTCCTGGTGAGGAAGAAGAGCGGGAAGAGAAGAAGAGGCCTTTTCATCAAAAACAAGAATGGGCATCTCTCTTTCTGCAAACTCGAAAACAACCCGGGCGTCCGAGGTTTTCATCCTAACACAGCCTCCGGACGAGCCCGAGGGCAAATCCTCCCCGGAGGGGTAATAAGGCCAGCCGTGGATAAAAAAGTTGCCGTAAAACTGAATGGCGTAAGGCATCCAGACGTTTGAAACCGAAGAAAAATGGTTGACCAATTTGTCACCGACAGAGTAAAGACCGGGAGGAGTCTCACCCAGTCCTCCCACCTTCCCCTTGCTTTGCACCGGAAAGAGGCGGGTTTTTTCTCCTTCTTCGTATAAGATAAGCTCCATATTTTTAAGATCCACCTCCATAAAGCTTTCCTCGTCTTCTTGAAGCCGCTCTCTTTCTTTCTCGATTTTCTCCTTTACGTGCTCTTCAAAGCCGAACTCATCGGTTTTTAATCCGTAAACGAATGATTTTTGAGCAGGAACATGGTAATAAACATCGGGCATGGGTTTTTGAAGCTTCTTCCAAAAGGAAAAAGCCGTAAAACAGGCCGCCAAAAAAGCAAGAAGAAGAAAAACAATAATAATTTTATTCCATTTCATATTTTTCCAACTGCTTTTCAAGACAGTCCTTAAATTTATTTAAATTCTCGTTTTTCAGTCCGAATCCGGCCGCTCTGGGGTGACCCCCGAAATTTAAAAGGAGATCCCGGCAGGGTTTCATCAGCTCCACCACATCGATTTTGGAAGGCCCTCTAACGGAGCCTTGAGACTCTTCTTTTCCTCTGTTGTATAAAAAGACGGGCACCTTGTATTCTTTAACCAGATAAGAAGCCGCCCGGGCGGCTAAAAAAAGAGGCCAGTCCTTGTCTCCTTTAAAAATAAGGGAGGCGGGCTCAGCTTCTTTTTGAACCTCCCCTATAATCTCTTCCACCCTTTGTTTTTGAAGCTGGTTTCTTTGAATAAGAAGATCTCCCACCCGGCGGGCCTTCGACCAAGAATTTAACTTCAAAACTTTGTAAAGCTGACTCTCATAGTCTCTTTGATGGGCAGCCGAAAGAACGGAAATTATTCCTCTCTCCGCATTTCCCTGGGTAAAAGGAGGGGTCAAATCATTTTCTTGAATTAAAAATTTAAAAAACACTCTTTCGGTGTCTTCCAAGTTGGAAAGCCCCTTTTCTATTATTTTTTCATTTTCCCCCTCCCAGGGCATCTGATCGGACAAGGTAGCCAGCATAGCTAAAATTGAAGCTTCTTTTAAAACCTTTTCATTTTCTGTTAGAAGCTGAGCGAACTTGAAAGCGATTCCTCCGGTGCAAAGTATTTCTTCTTTTTCTCCCTCCAGCTTGGGATCGATAATAACGTCCGCCTCGGGTTCTCCCTCCACCGCCGGATGGTGGTCGATTATTAAGACCTTAAACCCCTCCTTTTTGGCCTCCTTGACGCTTTTTTTATTCGTCACTCCGCAGTCTAAAAGGATCAAGAGCCCGGGTCCTTTGTCCCTTATCACTTCAAAAAGAGGCAGGCTTAACCCGTGGCGGTATTTCTGCCTGTTGCCGAAATAAACAAAGGAGGGGGGTGAACCCAGTTCAGCTAAAACCTCCTCTAAAATAACAACGGAAGAGATTCCATCCAAATCCCCGTCCCCAAAAAGAAAGATCTTTTCTCCGCTGCGGACCGTTTCTTCAACCAATTCGGCTCCCTTTTTCATGTTTTTTTCAAAGCTCATCCTGACCAGATTTATTAACAGCTTCTAAAGCGGGGAGGGTGCCTTTCGTAAGATAGTAAAGAGCAGCCCCTCCGCCAGTGGACAAAAAATCAAACTTTTCTTCCAGTTTCTTTTTACGGAAAAAGGAGACGGTGTCTCCTCCTCCGGCCACGCTGAAAGAAGATTCTCTTATTGCCTTTGCCACTTGAACCGTTCCTTTTTGATATTTTTTAGAATCAGTTTTACCCAGGGGGCCGATCCAAAAAAGCGTCTCCGCTTTTTTAATTTTCTCTCGGAAGATTTCAATGGTTTTGGGGCCGATATCAAAAACCTTGTCTTTTTTTCCTATCCCATCTACAGGCAAAGATACTTTTTCTTTTTTTTCGTTTACTTTTTCCGCCCATGACAAGGCTTGAGAAGAAAAACTCCAGGCAGAGTCCTTTTGCGCATTAACCAGGGCGTTTCCCGTTTTCCCGCCGATTAAAAAAAAATCTACCCCGTCTACTAATTCCGCCGCCCCTTCCAGCTTATCCTCCACTTTAGCTCCCCCCACCACTCCGACAAGAGGTCTTTCCGGGCTCAACCGGATCTTGTCCAAAGAAGAAATTTCCCGCTGGAAATTAAAACCGACAACAGAAGGTAAAAAATTGCAAACACCGACAGTGGAAGCGTGCTTCCTATGCGAGGTACCGAAAGCTTCGTTGACATAATAGTCCGCCAGTCGGCTCAGTCTTTTCGCAAACCGGGGAGAATTTTCTTCTTCCCCGCTTCTAAATCTCAAGTTCTCCAAAAGGAGAATCTCTCCCTTTTTCATGTTTCGGGTCCACTTTTCTACTTTTTTCCCGATACACTGGTTGGATTTGACAACGGAAACATCCAAAAGTTCAAAAAGCCTGTCTTGAACAGGGTCCATAACCAAATCCTCGTCTTTTTCTCCTCCGGGTCTTCCCAGGTGGCTGGCCAGTATCACTTTGGCGCCGTTTTCCAAAAGATAACGGATGGTAGCCAAAGATCTTTTAATCCGAAAGTCGTCTTCGATCTCTCCCTTCTTACTTAAAGGAACGTTGAAGTCGCACCTTACCAACACCCTCACCCCCTCCCATTTTACCTCTTCAATCTTTTTCATTCTTCTTTTTTCTTAAAGCCTGATCTAAAGCTTTGCTTACTTCATTTAAGTCCGGCTGGTTCTTATTCTTAGAAGAGTCACTTTCTTTCTTTGGGGGCGGACTTATCTCTCCTTTTTGTACTTTTTTGTAGCAGGAGTCACAGTAAACAGGCCGGTCCGGATCAGGTTTGAAGGGAACCTTGTCTTTTTTGCCGCAAACCGAACAAGATATCTCGTAAACTTGGGTCGGCTCATTAACCTCCATCTCTTCTAAAAAGCCCAGCCATTTTTCTATCTTTTCTTCTACTTCTTCTTTCGGAGTTCCGTATCTTTCCCTGGAAACCTTGATGATTTTTTCTTCATGCGAGCTTTCCGGTTCAGGAAAAGGAGGCAGGGTTTCAGCTGAAAAGGGCCTGGTCGCCACTCCGTCAATCATCAATTTTGTGTAGATATTATACTTAGGAAGATTGACAAAATCATCGGCGTAAAACTCCGGTTTAAACTCCTTTTCCAAAAACTCGGCATCCTCCGCCCCGACCCTGAAGGAAACAATCGTCCCTACGTTGCCGAAAACGGCGTCCCTGACCTCTTCCTCCATCTGTTCAATGTATTGATGGGCGATAATCAAGGAAAGGCGGTACTTTCTGGCCTCAGAAAGAATGGAGGTAAAAGAACGCGTGGCAAAATGCTGAAACTCGTCAACATACATGAAGAAATCCCTTCTTTCATCTTCCCTTATATCCACCCGGCTCATAGCTGCAAGCTGAAGCTTTGTTATTAAAAGTCCTCCCAAAAGGAGGGATACGTCCTCTCCCACCAATCCTTTGGCTAAATTGATTATCAAAATCTTGCCCTCGTCCATTACCTCTCTCATATCAATCGACGTTTTAACCTGTCCTACGATGTTTCTGATTAAGGGAGCGGAGATAAACTGGCCGATCTTGTTTTGAATAGCCGCCGTAGCCTCCACCGCATACTGCTGGCTGTAACGGGCGAACTCCTTGGTCCAAAAAGATTTAATGACCGGGTCTTCTATTTTCCGAACCACGTCCTTCCTGTAATCCCTGTCCCCCATCATTCTGTTTATTCCCAAAAGAGTGGACCCCGGATACTCCAAAAGGGCTAAAAGAGTGTTGCTTAAAATATACTCCATCCGAGCCGACCACACGTCAGGCCAGATCTTTTTGAAAACTCCCAAAAGACCGCTCGCCACCAGGTGGCGTTTTTCCTCTCCCACTTTTTCCATAACGTTGAAGGCGATGGGGTGCCCAATGTCGGCCGGGTTGAAATAGACGACGTCATTAATTCTATGAGAGGGAACAAACTTTAAAAGATGCTCCGCCGACTCCCCGTGGGGGTCGATGTAAGCTACGCCCCTCCCCTCCTTTATATCCTGAATGGCCATGTTTTCAAGCATGGCTGATTTACCCATTCCGGTTTTCCCGATGGTGTAAAAATGACGTCTTCGATCGTCAAGCTTGATGCCGAATCTTTTCTTTTCATCCCGGAAAGTAGTTTTTCCAAAATAGACAATGTCTGACATATTTGTGTTTTATTCCTCCACCGGCAGGTTGGGAGGGGGAGCCCCTCTTTTGGAGGGCATCCTTTGAATCGCCTTGCCGGGCGCCATTCTTCCCCCCGGAAAGTGAAATATGGTGGCCATCTCCTCCACGTTAAAAACGGAAACAGCCTTTACTTTAGGAAAGTAAGGATTAACCCTCCACTTGTAATTTCTAAACATTCTTCGTTTTTTCAAAAAAGCAAGCTGATCATCAAAAACCCTTATCACATTTTTAACCTTGGTGCGGGTGGGCATGTGGGGAATGAGATAATTCAAGCCCTTAATTCCCAAGCTGGTGAAAAAAGAAAACGGAAGCCCCATATGAGGCTTGTAGAAGTTTTCTCTTTTGCCGAGATAAATAACTCTTACGCTTGTTTTAAAACCGTTCTTGTTAATCTTTTTTTCAATCGCATCTATTTTCTCCCTTTCACCCGGAGTAAGCATCAGCTCCGGAGGAGCACTCATTTCTTTTTCTTCCTCTTTTTCTTCCGGCAGACCGAAAAGAAGCGCCTCAACGGCTTCCAGTATCAAGGGGCGGAAGGTGACTTTCTTTTCCCCCGGCCTTTTCGCCAACTCATCCCTTATCTTTTCCCCCTCCTCGATCCAATCGTCACCCGCATCGGTCAAGTTAAACTGCATCCAAACCTGCTCTCCTTCTTTTAACTTGGTGAAAGCTTCCGCCAGACGGGCTACGGGGTCAACCCTTTTTTCTTCCTTGGCTTCTTTTCCGCTTTCAAACTCCTTGTAGGTTTTAATGGGAAAGGGATCGTCATTTTTAAGCTCCCAGTCCATACCTTCAAGATCCCATTCCTCATTGGGAATGAGGGGGGGGACCTTTTTTGTGTAGTCTTCAACCTCTTTTATTTCCAAATTGGGATACTGAGCGTAAAGCATCGACTCCACCACGTCTTTAAGATAATCGTCGATGCGGACAAAAAAACGCATCTCGCCGGCTTCTCCCACAATCTCCAAAGAAAAGGACATGTATTTTTTACTCATACCCTCAATCCATTCTTCTCTTGCGGTGCCCGGACCGTGCTCCAGGGCCACCTGGTAAAGAGAGGTAAAAACGTCTTCCATGGCGCTTACCGGCTTTATTATCTCCTGGGGAAGTTTTATCTCTAACAAGGCAAACTCTCTTCCCTTGAAATACTTAAGCCTTCTCCAAAAAATCCACCATTCTTTGGCGGGAGCAAAAAGTAAAAAAGGCAAAACCGCCCACCACCAAGCCTTAACGATGGACCAAAGCCCCCTGTTTACGAATTCAGTTAAAAAGGCCGAACTTCGCACCACCTCCTCAAAAAAAGTCATTTTCACTTCTCCTTTAATTTGTATCTCCCCTCGGTGCGGACAAAATTTTCTCCTCTTCTCAGGTTCAAAAGAACGGTGTTTTTCTTGACCACCCTTCTTTTTAAAACCTCGTCAACTATCTTATCCGCGGTCATGGGGCCTTTTTCCTTCAAAAGACGGATTATTACCTCCTTAACTGTTCCCGGGCGGTAGCCCCACTTTCTTAAGGCATAGATTCCTCTTCCCACCAAAACAAAATCGTCTTCTTTAATCAGTTCGTTGTGCACCGTTTGAGGATGAACTTCCGTCGAGGTGAAAAGAGAGCCTTGGTTTATCTCTTCTGCTATCTCCGTAAAATGCATCGGTTTTCCTTTTTCCCTCAACACTATTTTAGCCTTATCTTTTGTCCCCCGCGGACTTATTTCAGACCAGTGGGAAAGCCCCCAAAGACCTTGAGGGCCCATCTTAACCGGCTTGGCTACTTCAAGAACCCCGAAAAGAATATTGGTTTCTACATCAATCATCTTTACCAGTTCGTGGGTGTCGAGAGGAGAACTTTTTTTCTCCAGCTTGCGGATTATTAAATCGATAAGGTCTTTCAATACTTTAAGTTCCGCCTTGTCAAGCGCCCAAAGAGTGTGAAAAACCTCGTCATCTTTTCTTTTTCGAACCCCTTGATCCAGAGTCAAGAGAAGTAAGATATAGTTTTTGAAAAAACTAGGTCCGAGAACACCTAAGTATATATTCTCCCTTCTTAAACCTCCCGCCACCTCGAGCTGGTTTTGGAAAAAGTTAAAAACAGAGCCGAACTCTTCAGTCCGCTCCTTCATTTTGGTAAGACCCGCTTTTTCAATCTGGCGCACCCTTTCCCGGGTGATACCGTGGTCTTTCCCTATCGACTGAAGGGTTTCTTTTTCTACCCCGCCCAAACCAAAACGGCGGGAAATAATTTCTTGAGTACGCGGTGAAAGCTCACTAAGCACGCTTTCTGTTATGTCTTGATAATTAAAGATCATTTCTCAAAAATTACTTTATTAAGTTTCACTTAATTTAAACATACAAAAAAGAATATGTCAAACCTAAATCTTTTTAAAAACAACCAGAAAAGTACTTCCCTGTCTTGTTTTTCATCTTCGCTGCAAGTAATCTTCCATAGCTTGTTATATACTGCGTTAATCTTTTTCTTTTCTTAGAATTTTTTTGCCGACGTGGGAAATAGCTTTTTCTCTTTCCCGGCGGGGAATAAGGTTCAAAATAGCGGAGATCACTTTTTCCTGCATCTCTTTTTTCATGCCTTGATAAAGATCGTAGCCGCCCTTTTTGTACTCCACCAAGGGATCAAGGTTGGCATAAACCTTAAGCCGCACCGACTGACGCAGCCAGTCCATGTCTTCCAAATGCTGCATCCAATAAAAATCCATGATTTTAAGGTACAAGCTGCGCAGGGTGGGCCAAAACTCATCCCCGACCATCTCTTCTATCTCTTCAAGTTCTCTTTTTTCTATGCCTTCAAGCTCCAACACTTTTTCTTCAAGCTTTTCCCGGTCGGAGTGTAAAACCTCGTCCCTCATTTTGTAAAAAGCTTCCCTGTGCTTGTTTAAAACGTTGTCGTAATCTAGGACTCTCTTTCTAGCGTCAAAATGCATCCCTTCTATCTTCGCCTGAGCGGAGCTGACCGCATTGGTGACTAAAGGATGAGTAATGGGTTCATCTTCCGGAAAATCAAAACGGTCCAGGAGGTTTTTTATCCTGTCCCCTCCGAAAACCCGCAGCAGCTCGTCTTCCAGAGAGAGAAAAAATTGACTGGAACCCGGGTCCCCCTGGCGCCCGGACCTGCCTCTCAGTTGGTTGTCTATTCTTCTTGCCTCGTGTCTTTCGGTGCCTAAAACGTGAAGTCCTCCAAGTTCCTTTATCCTTTCGGCTTCCTTTTCGTTGGGTGGGTTGCCCCCCAGCTTGATGTCCACCCCCCTTCCAGCCATGTTGGTGGCTACCGTAACGGAACCAAGCTCTCCCGCCTGCGCTATAATCTGGGCTTCCTTTTCATGGTTTTTGGCGTTTAAAACCATGTGCTTGATCTTTTCTTCTTTCAGACGGCGGGACATTTTTTCATTTTTTTCAATAGAGCGGGTTCCGATTAAAAGAGGCTGCCCCTTTTTATGCCTTTCTTTAATTTCTTCAATGACCGCATCAATCTTGACCCGTTTGTTCTTGTAAATACGGTCGGGCAGGCTTTTTCTGATTAAAGGCCGGTGGGTGGGAACAGCCACCACGTCCAACTCATACACCTTGTGAAACTCTTCGGCGGCGGAAAGAGCCGTCCCCGTCATCCCCGACATCTTGTCATAAAAGCGGAAAAGATTCTGAAACGTTATCTTGGCCATCGTTGTTGACTCCGGCTGAATTTCAACCCCTTCTTTGGCTTCTATAGCTTGATGAAGCCCTCCGGACCATCTCCGTCCGGGCATAAGGCGGCCGGTGAATTCATCCACGATAATAATCTCTCCTTTTCTAACCACATAATCCCTGTCTTTAGCATAAAGAGGGTTGCCGTCAGCCGGGTTTTCAGCTTGAGCGCGCAGCGCCTGTTCCATGTGGTGGATATAGTCTATGCCTTCATCGACATAAATATTTTCCACCCCCAAAAGCTTCTCCATTTTGCTGATTCCTTCCGGAGTCAAAGTAACCACTCTTTTTTCCTCATCCACCTCGTAGTGTTTTTCAACCTCCAGCTTGGTCACCAAAGAAGCGAATTTGTTATAAAGTGCGGAGGGTTTTCTTTCGGGAGCGGAGATAATGAGGGGGGTCCGGGCCTCGTCAATCAAGATAAAGTCAACCTCGTCTAAGATAACGAAGTTGAAACCTCTTTGAACCTGTTGAGCGGGGGTTTTAGCCATATTGTCTCTTAAGTAGTCAAAGCCGAATTCGTTGTTGGTGCCGTAAGTAATGTCCGCCCGGTAAGCTTCTTTCCTCGAGCAGGGCTCCAAAAAGTCTTCAACCACCTTGAAACCACCCAGCTTGTCTCTGACCTTGTCTTTTTCATCCCCTTCATTTCTGTATTCCGAGTTGTAAAGGAAGGACTGGCGGTGGTTGATGCAGCCAACGGAAGCTCCCAAAAGATCATAAATTTGACCCATCCAGACCGTGTCTCTTCGAGCCAAGTAGTCGTTGACCGTTACGACATGAACTCCCTTGCCTGACAGAGAGTTTAAATAAGCGGAGAGGGTGGCGGCCAGAGTTTTGCCTTCTCCCGTTTTCATCTCCACCACCTTTCCCTCGTGCATGGCGATCCCGCCCATGAGCTGCTCGTCGTAGTGTCTCTGCTGGAGAGTTCTTTTGCCCGCCTCGCGGACAAGAGCAAACGCCTCCGGAAGGAGGGCGTCCAAGGGTTCCCTTTGAGCTTCTTTTTTCATTTTCTTCCCGTAAGCGGTAAGTTCTTCATTGGAAAAAGCCTCGAATTTTTCTTCGAGCTTGTTTATTTTCTCAATCTGAGGAGCGATACTTTTTAAATACCGTTCGTGGCTGTCGCCGAAAACAGAAATAATCCTTTCAATAATTGACATATTAAAAAAAACAACCGGTGTTTACTTTTAAGTTTTCCACAAGCTGTTGTGGAAAAACAAGAGTTTAAAGGGGGGACAAACGAAATGTCAGTGCTATGTCCGTGCTAAAAGCGTTTGTCAGGGTCTGTCAGGGTCGAAAAACAAGGTCTTTCACACAAGTTTTCCACAGCTTACCTTTTCTTTTTTTCCTTTCTCGCCCCCTGTCGGAACAAATCCTTTCTTTTTCCCTTGTATTTTTTTACTCTTCTTTGAAGATCTTTCTTAAGCTCCACAACAGCCGAACGAGGGTTTTCGGTTCTTACCTCCGCCCTTATCAGCTCCCCGGGCAGGTGAAACTGGCCTTCAGCTCTGAAGATCTTCCCTTTTCTCTGGTTGGAAACCATCTTTTCTATCTCCACCTCCAGAAGAGTCCTGGGGTCTTTTTCTCCCGAAGGGAGTTCGTCTTTTTTGTGAAAATCAGGGTGCAGTTTGATTAGAGATCTCATCTTCTGTTCCACCCACTTTTGAAGCCCCCCGCTTATTTCCAAATTCGTTCCCTTAATTGTTATCAACATATTTTTTACTTATTTTTAAAACCGACATATTTTATCTCCTCTTCTAATTTTACCCCAAAAACTTCTTCAACCCTACTTTTAACCAACTCTATAACCGCACAAACTTCCTTAGCGCTTGCCCCGCCTGTGTTAATTATGAAGTTGGCGTGTTTTTTAGAAACCCTGGCTCCGCCTCTTTCTTCTCCTTTTAAACCCGCCTTGTCTATCAAATAGCCGGCGGGGATAACTCCTCTTTCATTAAAACTTTCCAGTTCGGGAAACTTTTTTAAAAGAAGGGGGTCTTTTATTCTTTTTTCCACGTTCTTAAAGATGCAGCCGGAAGAAGGCCGATCCAAGGGATGATTTTCCCTTCGATAAGCAAGGTGTTTTTTAATTTCTTCCGTACTTCTTTTTTTTTCGCCGGGTTTTAAACGAAAAACAACTTTTACAATCACCAAGTGAGGTTTTTTCTTAAAAACACTTTCTTTGTTGGCAAAAAGAAACTCACCCCTCCTGAAAGTCTCCATTTCAAGCGTCTCGGTGTTTAAGGCTTCAACTTTTTCCAGAGAGTCGGATACCGCCTCTTTGAAAGCGGCTGCATTTCCCCGCACCGCGCCTCCAACCGTACCTGGTATCCCGGCCGCCCACTGCAAACCGGATAAACCATGTTTCAGGGATAAAAAAACCGCCTTTTTAAGCTCTAAGCCGGCTCCAGCCATTAAGGACTCGTCTTCAATTTTAACGTCCTTTAAATCCATTTTTACAACCAAGCCGGGATACCCCTCATCGGAAACCAAAAGGTTGCTTCCTCCTCCCAGAATAAAAACAGGGACGTTTTTCTTTTTCGCCCATCTTAAGGCCTCCTCAAGTTCTTTTTTGGTTTTTACTCTTTTAAAAAAGCGGGCCGGCCCGCCTATTTTAAAAGTAGTGTAATTTTTTAAAGAAATGTTTTCTCTTATCTTCATTATTTTGTTTCTTAAAAAAGGGTGAGCCAGAAGAGTTTACTCCTAAGCTAAATTTTGAGTGCGTACCTTCTGGCTCACCTTTATTGTAACAGATAAGAAACAAGAATCAAGAGTTCATTAAAAAAGCAAAAAGCCCTGCTCGAGGAGGGCCTTCTGCCGCTTAGAAGCTCAACGCGACTCATTTGCAGTATAGCAATAAAAGGGTTA
>CAZTOB010000009.1:0-22416 GCA_964615425.1 uncultured Candidatus Saccharibacteria bacterium
GAGAAGCTGTGTAGTCGCAAGACTACCATGGGTTCGAATCCCATCCTCTCCGCCAAGTGGAAGATGGCTCGCGCTCTGCGAGCGCTCGCCAGCCTTTTTGGGCTTCAAATCGGAATTTTTTATCTTTCAAAATAAAGTTCGAGCCAATATTTTTTCAGGTTCTTTGGCAGTTTTTAGAAACGGGAGGTCAGTCCGTCGAAGGCGGTCAAGCTGGTGGCGGCTGGCGCGCGAATTTTTCAGCCGCCGCCAAAGAATTCCGTTCGAATTTTTTCGTAAACACACCGCAACGTAATAATTTTGCTATGCAAAATTAAACGCTGCTGGGATGTGTAAATCTGTCCCGCTATGTATAATATTCTCTTATGAAATATTTGATTTTTTCCGACACACATTTGACAGACAAATTTAACCCGCAAAAATTTAATTTTCTAAAGAAAATTATTTCTTCGGCTGACAAAGTGATTATTGCTGGTGATTTTTATGACCAGTATTTTATTGATTTAGATGAATTTATTGACTCCAAATGGCAGGGTTTGTTTAAGCTTCTTAAAGAAAAAAAAGCGGTTTATATTCCCGGCAATCATGACTTACTATCCGGAACGGATAAGGAATGTCTTTTTTACGACCAGATTATTAACGAATATCGGTTTAATTCAGGAAATGAAAATTTTTTAGTCCAGCACGGCCATAGAATAGCTGCCGGGCTTGAAAAATTTAGTTTTTTACCAAATATTATGCGTAAATTTATAACCAGGATTCATAATTTATTAGAAGCGTATTTAATAAAAATCATCGGATGGCTGGCCCCAAGTTTTTATATATATCGTTATTTAGACTTAAAAAAAACAATAAATTATAAAAAGAAAAAAATGTCGAAAAGGGAATGGTTGATTTTGGGTCATATTCATTTGACGTATTTAAATAAAAAAATCAAGTATGCTAATAGCGGTTTTATAAACCTTGGTTTGGCATCCTATATTACGGTAGAGAATGGGGAAGTGGAGTTGGTGAAAGAAAGGTACTGACTTGGTGGACTCAGCTGTTCGTAAACACACCGCCAATTGGGAGACGACAGACGCTTTAAAAGCGTCTGTTTTTTTGATTGAGGTCAGGTTTTTTATCTTTGTTCGCTGAAGCAGAAAGTTAAAAAAGTGATTTTCTTTTTTTTGAGGCGGGTTTTTCATATTCTTAAGTCTTGGATTGGCAAATTGCGTGTAGCGTTGCGTGGTTTCGGGTCTATAAACTATTATTTAGGTTTTTCTGGACACTTTTTGTATAATAAAGTAGAGGAAGAGAGGTCAGCATAAGATTATAAATAAAATAATATACTGAAAATATATGAAGATATTTAAGATATTAATAATTATTATTTCTGTTTCAGCACTGGTTTACTTTGGAAGAAGTTTTTTATTAAAAAACACAGCTACAAATGATTATTCTACTTATATCAGTAAAACAAGCGGTCTCACCATGACCTATCCAAATAAATTGGGAGATTTTGAATTAAATGTTTTGGAAGGTGTTCAAGATAATATAAGTTTTAAAAACCAAGACGATCCTGCTAAGAACATCTTTATCATACTAGCCAAGGAGGCAGTAAATAGAGGCAGTGTAATAAACGGAGTCCCGCTTTCTGTTTTTGAAACAACCCCATATCGGAACAAACAAGATATTGAGTTTAGTATTGTCAGCTATCAAGTAGATGACAAACCAAATACTTATTACCTTGAGGCTTTTAATAATCCTCAGGAAGATAAAGCAGAAACAATTTATATAAAAATTGTTGGTTCTTTAACCTTAGACGAGCTAAGAAGAGCAGAAGAGAACATTAAGACAATTCTTGATGGAATTGAGGCTTCTAACTAGTTTTTAGCTTGAAAATCTAATACTCAGTCTTTTTGGGACAAGCGCCTAACAAAAGAATACTTTTAAAATCAGCCACTCAAATTAAAATCATTACGAGTCGTGTTAAGAGGCAACGCGTGGTGCGTTTATGTTGATAAAAGAGGTTAAGTGAGTTAGTATTAATTTAATAGGTAATTACAACAACTAACTCTTTTTGCTTATGATTCCAGCTCTTTTTTCTAACTTGAATTGTTACGAAATAGACCAGTGGCTTCTTTCTTCCGGGGTGAAGCTTGTTTTAATTTTAACGGGAGTCTTTTTTATTACTCGTCTGGGCAAAATTTTTATAGCTCGCTTTCTTGACAAATCTTTTCAGCTTCACAAAGGAAAACAAAAAAGAAGAGAAAAAAGAAAAGAAACTCTTCAGCAGGCTCTTGTCAGTGTCTGGGAGGTGGTTGTTATGGTTGTGTTTGCACTTGTCATACTTTCAGAGTTTGGAGTCAATATTCAGGCTCTTTTAGCCGGTATCGGGTTTTTAGGTTTGGCCGTAGGGCTCGCCTCAAAGCAAATAGTGGAAGACTATATCTCGGGTTTTTTTATTATTCTTTCAGACCAGTACGGTGTTGGAGACAAGGTTGAAATAGCAGGCAAAAACGGAAAGGTGGTGGATATTGATTTTAGAAGAACCATTTTGAAAAATGAAAATGGAATCATGCATTTTATTCCCAATAGTTTGGTTAAAATAAGCAGCAGAGAAAATGAGTGATCAGATAGAGGAGATAAAAAACAGACTGGATATTATTGATGTAATAGGAGATTATATCAAGCTTGAAAAAACGGGCGCTAACCATCGGGCCGTTTGTCCTTTTCATTCAGAAGAAAAGCCTTCTTTTTTTGTTTCCCCCTCTAAACAAATTTGGAAATGCTTTGGCTGCGGCAAAGGAGGCGACATATATGCATTCGTGGAAGAAATAGAAGGGGTTGGGTTTGCAGAGGCTTTACAGATTTTAGCTAAAAAAGCAGGGGTCAAGTTGGAAAGACTGAGTCCTGAGCAAAGAAGCAAAAACAAGCGTCTTTATGAGATTAACGAGTTGGCCTGCAAGTTTTTTGAAAAACAACTTCAAAAAAGTAAAAAAGGAGAAAAAGTTTTAAAATATCTTACTGAAAAAAGAAAAATATCAAAGGACTCAATAACGAAATGGCGTTTGGGGTATGCTCCTGACAAATGGCGGGCTCTTTCTAAGTTTTTAACTTCCTGCGGATATAGTAAAAATGAGCTTTTGAAGGTTGGTTTGATGGTTAGAAACGAAAAAGGAAACTCATACGATCGTTTCCGGGGGCGTGTCATGTTTTCCATTTTTGATCTTCATTCACGGACGGTGGGTTTCAGCGGAAGAGTATTCCCCGGTGCGAACAAAAAACAAACTGCCAAGTACGTTAATGTTCCAAACACCCCTCTTTACAACAAAAGTAAAGTTTTATTCGGTCTTAGCAAATCCAAGGTGGCGATAAGAAAAAAAGATTCCTGCATAATAGCAGAAGGCTACACAGATGTAATTCTTTCTCATCAAGAAGAGGTGAAAAACATAGTTTCCGCTTCGGGAACAGCTCTCACCTCCGAACAACTCGATATTTTAAAGAGATATACTGAAAATCTTTCCTTTGCTTTTGATATGGATACAGCCGGAAGCCAGGCTACCAAAAGAGGAATAGCCATGGCTCAAGAAAAAGGTTTCAACGTGGAGGTTATCTTAATGCCGGGCGGACACGATCCGGCGGACGTGATTGCGAAAGAACCTTCTCGCTGGGAGGAACTTATTAAAAACGCCAAGGGAATTTTGAATTTTTACTTTGAAAGAAGTTTCGAAAACTTTAACAAAAAGAATTCCAAAGAAAAAAAAGAGATAGCGAAAGAACTTCTGCCGGTGATAAAACGCATCCCCAATGAAATTGAAAGAGCCCACTGGTCTCAGGAACTTGCCAAACGTCTTGGTGTGACGGAGAAGAGCGTTGAAGAAGAACTTCGAAAGATAAAACTTGAAGAAAAAAAAGTGGAAAAAAAAGAACCTCGTCAAAAGAAAACTAAAGAGAAACCAAAGTTGGAAATGTTGGAAGAACAGCTTTTGTTTTTCTTTTTTCAAAAACCGGAGTCAGTTTCTTTTTTAGAAAAAGAAGATCTCGAATTTTTCTCACCGGAAGGAGTAGAACTTTTTTCAAAAATCAAGAAGGTGGGCTTAAGTGAAGAAGAGTTAAAAGAGGAGTTGTCTCCCGGTCTTTATGAAAAAGTGAAAATAGCTTCCCTGAAAGCGGAGGTTAAAGGCAGGGTGGAAGACGTAGACAAGGAAGTTGTAAAGCACATCCAGCGTATTAAGGAGGCAAGGTTAAAGAGGGAGCTTAGGGCCTTGTCCAGCCGGCTCCGCGAGGCAGAAAGGGCGGGGGATGAGGCGCGGGTTAGAAATTTAGCCGAAGATTTCAATAAAGTTTCAAAGAAAATAAAAAAATATGATGTCAATAACTAAGGAAGATAAAAAGAAAATAAAGGTGGGTGAACTCAATCTCCACGGCCAGACAAAAAACGTTTTGAAAGAGCACGGTATTAAAACCGTAGCTGGCCTTATCATGCGCACCGAGGAGAATTTACTCGGTAAAGACGGAATAGGGGAGAACCGGCTGCTTGAAATAAGGGAAGCCTTGGCTGATTTGGGGCTAACTTTAAAAAACGATCATATTCCGAAATCAAAGGTTTTTAGAGAGGAAAAAGTGGAAAGGTTTGTCCAAGAAGGAAGATCAAGGGGTTTTGTCACTTTTTCTGAAATTATGAAAACTTTTCCTAATTTTCACTTAGACATTGAAGGCCTGGGTTATCTTTTCGATCGTTTAGCCGATGAAGGGGTGAAGGTGAAAGAAAAAAGAAGAGGGTTTTTAGAAATAGACGAAGAGAAAGAAGCTCCCAGGGGAAAAAGAAGAAAAGTAGATCCGGTACAGATGTACCTAAAGGAAATAGGGCGCACACCTCTTTTAAATAGAAAAGAAGAGGTGGAGCTGGCAAAAAGAATAGAGCAGGGCGACGAGGCGGCCAAAAAACAAATGATTCAGGCCAACCTGCGTCTTGTGGTCTCGATTGCCAAAAGGTACATCGGGCGTTCTCCTCACTTAACCTTTTTAGATTTGATTCAAGAAGGAAACAAGGGTCTTTTTCGAGCGGTAGAAAAATTTGACTGGAGGAAGGGATACAAATTTTCCACGTACGCCACTTGGTGGATAAGACAGGCCATAACCAGAGCTTTGGCTGACTACTCAAGAACTATAAGGATCCCTGTTCACATGGTTGAAACCCTCTCTAAATACACCAAAAAGAAAAGAGTAATCAGAAAGCAGTTAAACAGGGAGCCTCTGCCGGAGGAGATGGCGGCCGAGATGGGTCTCAAGCTTTCTAAAATTCATAAGATAGAGAAGATAATAAGGGGAACGATTTCTCTTGAGACGCCGGTTGGAGAAGACAAAGACACTCTTTTGGAGGAGTTTATCGAAGATGAGGAAACTATTTCTCCCTTAAAACAAGCAACCCGGTCTTTGCTCAAGACCCGGTTGGGAGAGATAATGAAGGACTTAACCCCGCGTGAACAAAAGATACTGGCTATGAGATTTGGTTTGGAAGACGGGGTTAAACACACCTTGGAAGAAGTGGGCCAAGAGTTCGGAGTTACAAGAGAGAGAATCCGACAAATTGCCGCTCGGGCCTTGGAAAAACTACGCGATCACAAAGAGTCCGAAAAGCTGAAGGAGTTTTAATTTCCTAAATAAATATTTACACGGTGGGTCTCCCCATCATTGCGGAAGGCGACTTTGTTGCCTTCCTCTTTTTTTCCGTTAACTTCTATTCTTTTCTTTCCCTTCTTGTAAACTGTTATTGCATAAATGTCAGAACGATGTTTTAAAGTTAATTTGTATTTCTCCCAGGAGCTTGGAACGTGCGGTTTTACTTTAAAACCATCTCCTTCCACCTTCAGCCCGAGAATAAATTCAACCGCCACTCTCCAGATCCAAGAGGCAGACCCTGTGTACCAGCTCCAACCGCCTTGTTTTGAAAATTTTCCGGTGTAAATATCACTTGCTGATACATATGGTTCCAGTTGATATTCTTCTGACTTTTTCTTGCTGGAAGATCTTTCTATCGGGTTGAGCCAGGAAAAAATTTCAAAAGCTTTATCCTTTTTCCCTTGAGAAAGTAATCCTAAGATATAAAACATGCTGGCGTGAACATAACAGGCTCCGTTCTCTCTTACCCCCGGCGGGTAATTTTTTATGTACCCCGGGTCGCGGACAGGGTTTTTGAAAGGAGGATCAAGAAGCTTGATTAATTTTTCTTTACGTTTCACCAAGTGTTTTTCGCAGGATTTTTGGGCTTTTTCAAGTCTTTCTTTTTTATCTTTCCCCCAAATCATTGCCCAAGCTTGCGGGGTGAGGGTGATGCTGCACTCCTTGTTTGTTTTTGAACCCAGAGGTGTTCCGTTGTCAAAATAAGCTCTTTTGTACCACTCACCGTCCCAGGCGCTTCTTTCTATTCCTTTTTCTATCTCTTTTATGCAAGAAATTAACCTTTGACAAACTTCTTTCTCCCCCTTTTTCTTTGCCAGCTTAAGGAATCTTTCAAAAACCACCATCTGAAACCAGGCCATCCATACGCTTTCCCCCTGGCCTCCTATTCCCACCTTGTTCATTCCGTCGTTCCAGTCTCCTCCTTTTATTCTCGGGAGTCCGTGGGGGCCGAGGTCAAACGATTTTTCTACCGCCCTCAGGCAGTGTTCAAAGAGGGTAGCTTTTTCATTTGAGGGAAAAGCTTTCTCCATTGTTTTCTCGGCTGGGAAATCGGAGTTTGTTTTTTCAAGAAACCTTATCTCTTCTTCCAGTATTTCCCAGTCGTTAGTGAGATTTACATAGTAGGCGGTAAGATATACCAGCCATAAAGGATCATCGACGTAAGAACTCCTAAGGCCGATTCCGCTTTTTTCTTTCCACCAATGTTGAACTCCGCCGTCTTGGTATTGTCTTTTGCAGGCTCTTAAAATGTGTTCTTTTATAATTTCCGGACGACTCAGCCCCAAACTCATCACGTCTTGCAGTTGGTCTCTGAAACCGTAAGCTCCCCCTGGTTGATAAAAAGAAGAACGGGACCACACTCGGCAGCTTAAGGTTTGGTAATTAATCCACTGGTTTAAAAGTATGTCCAAGGATTTTTCCGGAGTTTCAACCTTTAAAGAGCTTGTAACTTTTTTCCATCGCTTATTTACCCTTTGCAATTCTTTTTTGACTCTCTCGGGTGTTTTGTATTTTTCAGTTATCCTTTTGACCTCTTCTTTGTTTTCTGTTTGCCCCAAAAGGAAAACTACTTCTTTTTCTTCTTCAGGGCTTAGAATTATTCTTTTTTGTATTCCAGCCCCAGGGTCTCCTTTTGCCCCCTCTTTTTTTACTAATTTTTCCCCGGTCAACCCGATGGGATTTTCCCATTCTCCCAGGGGACCTAAAAGCTTTTCCCTGTCTCCCGTCAAGCTGTCGGGTTTTTTACTCCACAAGAAGGCTTTCATTCCGGAGAAATTTTCACTTAAAGGGTTGCGGGCGGTTACCAGTCCTTCTCCTTCATTAATTTCGGTTACAAGATGAGGCCAGGTTTTACTTCTCAATTCTCCAAGAACCCATTCTGCGAAGTAATAGAGGGAAAGCTCTCTTTTTTGGGAGCTGTTGTTTTTGATCTTAAGGCGGACGGCTTTAACCGGGTCTTTAGAGTCAGCAAAAAGAGTAAGTTTTGAACTTATCCCGTTTGATTTGTGTTCAAATTTTGTGTAGCCCTTTCCGTGCCGGATGAGATAGGGATTTTTGCTTCTTCTTGGCCATGGGGTGGGGGACCAAAATTTCCCTGTTTTTTCATCTTTAATGTATAAAGCTTCTCCGCAGGGGTTTGAAATCGAGTCTCCTAACCAGGGCGTCAGTCTGTTGTCTTTGCTGTTTTGATGAAAGGTAAACTGAGACCCGGACTCGGAGATAATAAAGCCGAATTCCGGATTCGCTATTACGTTTGTCCATGGAGCGGGGGTATTTTTTCCCTCCCGCAGTGTGATAACATATTCTTCACTTTCTTCGTCAAACCCTCCGTAATGGTTGTAAAACCTTAATTTTTTTGTATCAACAAGTTCTTCAAGGCTTGTTTCTTTTTTTGGCACTTTTTTAAAGGAAGGAGGGGAGAAGACCTCAGCCTCTTTTTCTATCTGATCCTTAAAGGAACCCCTTTCTCCTTTGAGAGTGACCCGGGCGACGGCTTTGATTAAGGTTTGATCTTCTTTAGGTACCAGGTCGCTTCTTAACGTGAAAATACTTCCTTGTTCTTCAGCCCACACTCCGGACACCTTGTTTCTACTTAGGGATCCAATTTTTTCCTCGAGCTCCTTTTTATACCCACCCCCTTCTTCGTTTAAAATAACGATGTCGAAGACAAATCCCTTTCTTCTCCAAAATTTTTGAGCCCTTGTAATCTGCCTTATCAAAGGCAGGTGGGCTAGTTTTGAAGCTGTAACTAAAACGATGGGGTGGTCTCCGGAGATGGAGTAACCCCAGAGGTCATTCTTTTTCTTTTTGTTTTTTATTATTTCTTTTTCGTTTTTTAACTTTCCTTTTGGCCACAGGATACGAGAAGCAAGTTTTTGAAAAAGTAAATTTTCCTCGGGAGAAAAAGCAAGTTGTCTCATTTCCAGTTGTCCGTAGCTTTCCTGCAAAAGAACGGCTCTGTCAACCGCGTTCATTTTCGAATATTTTTCAGCTAGAGAAAGAGCCTCTTCCCGATTGAAAGCGGCGATGTTTGTAAACGCTATTTTTCTTTTTTCTCCAGGAGCGAGTTTTACCTTAACCCTTAAGCTCATTATTGGGTTTAAGGTATTTCCTTTTGAACTATCAAGTTTTTCCTTCAAGGCTTTCGGGTTTTTTAAGGTGTTTCCTCTTCCTACAAAACCTTTTTTGTCAGTGGTGTATTGGAGGGTTCCTTTTTCCCCTCCGGCTACTGTGTGAGTAGCCCACAAGGGTGATTCTTTTTCCGTTCTTGCCTTGCGGTGGAAGATAAGAGACCTTTTTTCTTTTAAAAAGTTTGAGGAGACGAACATGTCGGAAAAAGTCGGGTGGGAAAGATCTTGTTCTTTCTGGCTCATCGCTATTTTCCCATAACTTGTGATTTCCAACTCTTTAGCCTTGGAACTTTGATTGGTGATGGTGATCCTTCTTATCTCTGCATTTTCCCGGGAGGGAACCACTATTTCTGTTTTTGTTTCCACCTTGTAATCTTCTCTTAAAAACTCAACTTTGTTTTCGTGTTGCAACATGCGCCAGTTTTCTCCTTTTTTCCTTGTCGGCTGGAAGGTGGCGGACCAAACTTTCTCTGTTTTGCAGTCTTTAATGTAAAAGAAAGTTCCATATTCTCTTTTGGTGGGATCCTCTCTAAACCTTGTTAGAAAAAGTTTTTGAAATTTGGAGTAGCCGCTTCCCGCCTCATCTATCATTACTTGATATTTGCCGTTTGAAAGAATGAAGGAGCTTGGTTCTTTTTGGTACGGTTCGGTTATAGTAACCGGAGAAAACCCATATTTTTCCTCCTTTATTTTTGAGGGTCTTGATTTTTTAAATTTTTGAAGTTCCAAGACAGGGGTTTGGTGAGGGGTTTCTTCCTGGAGGTAGTGCTCAACTGACTTTACTCTCGGGTCTCTAAAGAGAAGATCGGAGATGGGGTTTTGGTTGAGGCAGGCGTCTATAGCCATCAAACTCAAGCTTTTGTGGTGACTGAAGTAGGTAGGGATGACAACTCCTTTTTGTTCTGCGGGGACGCGTTCGGTCGTATAATCAACAGCGTCGTAGAAACCATATTTTCCTTCCAAACCCTCTTTTTTAAGTCTTTTGAGATTTTTAATTGACTTTTTAGGAAAACGAGGAAGGGCCAAAAGGGTGGAGTAGGGGCTGACTACCACTTCCTTGTCTAAAGAGTGTTTAACTCCCAACTCGGGCGCACCGAACACTTTGTAGCGATAAAAACCCTCTAGGTTTTGAACGTTGTAAGCACTTTCGGACATTCCCCACGGGACCTTCTTTTTTCTTGCGTAGTTAATGTGTTTTTTAACGGCTACCTCGGACGTTTCATGAAGCAGGGTTCCCGGATAACTTTCAAGCATTAGGTTGGGCATCAAGTATTCATAAAGAGAACCGCCCCATGAGACAACGGCTTTTTTGTTTTTAAATTCAACTAAGTTCCGGGCCATTCCGAACCAATGTTTTATGGGTATGTCTCCTTTGGCTATGGCTGTAAAGCTGGCTAGTCTTGATTCGGATCCCAGGAAGTTGTAGTAAATTTTATCCAAGCTTTTTTTATCCACCCGCCAACCCAAGGAGAAAAGCTTTTTCTTTTCATCGTACAAAAACTTAAATTCCATTTCTTCCACCAATTTGTCGCACTTGGCAGCCAATTTGTTGGAGCGTTTTTTCAAACTTTGGATCGCCCCTTTTTTGTTGGAGGTAAGGCCGTCTCTTTCATAGTAAAAGCCGTCCACCTCGGCGCTTAATTTTTTCAGCCAGTAAGATGCTTCTTCAAGTCGAAGACTTTTTCCTTTTTCCTTTTTCTTTTCCTCAAGAAGACTTCTCAAAGGAAATATTTTCTTTTTTATTTCTTTGAAATAAGTTAGCCAGCCGTTATTTGGTTTTTTATGGATTGATTTTTCCAGGGCTTTAAGGTGTTTTTCAGCTTTTCCACCTTCCAACATTTCTTTTAAAAGAAGAAATGAGTCTTCGATTCCCCTTGTTATTTTTTCTTCGGGGAAAGGATTCTTTTTTATTTCCTGGAGGGCGCTTTTTACTATAATGAGCGAGGCAGCCAGGTTCCCGCTGTCGACACTGGAGATATATGGAGGGGGGAGAGGTTCCAGGTTTTTAACACTATGCCAGTTGTAAAGATGCCCTCTGTATTTTTTCATTTTTTCCAAGGAGGAAAGTGTTTGCTCCAATATATTTAAAAGCTTAAGGGTGGAGATATACCCTAAGTTCCGGGCGGAAAGAGCGGAAAGAAGGAAAAAACCGATGTTGGTGGGAGAGGTTCTCCAGGCCACTCTTTTTTGAGGAGTGTTTTGGTATGTGTCTGGAGGGAGGAAGTTTGTTTCCGTTCCTACGAAATCGTCAAAAAACCTCCAGTTTTTTCTTGCTAACCGGCGGATTTCTTTTTTCTTTTTTTGGCTTATTTTCACCCTTTTTGATTTCTCTTTCCCCATTCTCCAGGCGAAAAAAGGAGAAAGAATCCAAAGAAGGGACAAGCTCAAAGTTGCAACTCCTTTCTCTTTAATTAAAGAAAGGGCAAAGCAAAAACTTCCGATAAGTATCGCGTTTTTCATGAACCAGGCGAGGTTTACGGGTGAATTTTTATCAGATTTTTTTACTTGAGAAGCGGTGGTCCATTGGAGAAGTTTTCTTTTGGTGATATTTTTTCTTATTAAAACCTGTAAAACCGACTTAGCTGCCATTGCTGCTTGATGAGGAAGAAGGACTATCTCCATAAAGAGTCTTTTGAGGCTTGAGGCAAGTTTTTTCATCCAGTTTATTCCGGCGGAGATTGTCCGGGTGCACCCTCTCCATCCATCTTTAAAGTCGGGAAAGATAGAGCGGTTTACAGCTTCTTGAACCAGGTTGGTGAAAGAGAAAAAACCTATCTCAAGTAAAATGAATAAGGTCCAGATCCATGGGTCTCTGGGAAATAAAAACCAACCTAAAAGAAGGAAGGCGAGATTAAAAAGTGGGACAAGGTGTTTTCTCATGTTGTTAAAAAGAACCCATTTTCCGATTGGAGGAAGAGGATTCCTTATTTTTTCTCCCTTTTTGTTTTTAATAGTACCGCCCAGCCACCCTGAAAGCTGGAAATCTCCTCTTTGCCACCTGTTTTTTCTTAGAGAAAAAGAGTAATAATCAGAGGGGAAATCCTCGAAGGCTTCTAGGTCGCTTACAAGACCGGTTCGAGAAAGAAAACCCTCAACATGGTCGTGAGAGAGAAAAAGATTTTCTTGGAATTTATCTCCCAGAACTTTTTCGAAGGCTTCAACATCATATATTCCTTTTCCCATGTATCTTCCTTCTTGGAAAAGATCCTGATAAATATCGGAGACAAGGCCTGTGTAGGGATCAAGCCCCTTTGGACCCGAGAAAAGATAAGCCAAAGGAGACCGGACAGCTTTTTTTATTGAAACTTGGAGTTTGGGCTGCAAGATACTGTATCCCTTAACCACCCTGCTTTCATTCAAGACAGGTCGGTTCAAAGGATGGCTCATAGCGCCTATCAGCTTCAGGCCTTCGTTTTTAGGGAGACGGGTGTCTTGGTCGAGAGTTATGACATATTTTATCTTTGAAAAGATTTTCTTATCTCCTCCAAAGACGGAAAACTTTCCTTTTTCTTGTCCCAATAAAAATCTGTTGAATTCTCTCAGTTTGCCTCTCTTTCTCTCCCACCCCATCCAAAGGTTTTCCCGGGGGTTCCATTTTCTTTCCCTTATCAAAATGAAAAACTCCGAAGGGTATTTTTCATTTATTTTTTTAATTTTTCTTTTTGCAAAATCAAGCAACTCATCGTCTGAGGGTAGTTTCTTTTTAGAGGCGTCCTTGTAATCTAGAAGGAGTCCGAAGTTCAAATTCTGGGCTTTATTGGCTAAGTGGTGAACCTCTAAGCGTTGAATCAATTCTTCTATTTCTTGCTTGCTGCGCAAAAAAGCGGGGACAACGAGTATGGTAGAGTGCTCTTCGGGGATTTTATCCTTAAACTCGAGTTTCGGGAGAAGTTTAGGGGGAAGGTATTTTCCAGCTGCAAGGTGCAGCGTGTTTACTGCTATTTCACTGGCGGGGACAATTCCGACGGCGGCAACAAGAAGCAGCGACCTTGCATCTCCTCCTAGAACGCCGGTCAAAGATAAAAGAAATCCTAAACACAGGGTGGTAAGAGAAGCTATTCCTCCGAAGTAAACTTTTTTCGAATGGTTGTATAAAAAACGGAGTGTCTTTTCTTTTCGGGTAGGCTTGTAGTTTAAGTTTTCCTCGAAAGCCTTCTTTCCTTCTCCCACCAGCCAGTAGCCGATATGTTTTCTGCGGCCGGGTTTTTGTTTTTCAGCCAGCTTAATCAGCACTTTTGCTACCTCTCTCTCCGTTAAGTTCGTATTGTCAGCCAGGTTTTGGATGGAGGTTCGATACCGGTTTCTTGACTTAAAGTCCATCCGGGGGTAGTGTCCGGAAGGGTCGTTTTTTAATATTTTTTCCAGGTGGCTTAATTTTTCTACTATCTTTTTCCATTCCAGTGTTAAAATGTGCCTCATGCTGTCTATGGTGTTGGTGACCGATATCTGGTTTGCCGCCTGGCGCTGTCTTTCTTTGGTAATAGCGGACTGAACGGTGAGACCTTTTTGAGAAAGATTTCTTTTAAACCATTTCAAAAGAGGAATTATATTTTCCCCCTGGTCATAGAGTCTTTCTAACATTTGAAGAGCAAAAGCAGGGGAGGGGTCCGCATGAGTAGAGGTTAATTCCTTAAAGGTTTCTCCTTGTTTTTTATGGGGGATGTTTTTTTCCTTCAAGATCCGCTTGGCCCAGTAGTTTGCTTTTTGTTGTTCTTCTTGAACTCTTTTTACTCTTGCTCCCAATCTTTTTAAATTCTCAACGAAAGCAAGCCGAAGCATCATAGGGAGGATCCAAAGTTCCTTCGTAGTCAAGCCGTCTTCGGATTGATAGCCTCGGACCAATTCGTAAAAATTCTCCAAATCAAACTTGGCGTCACTGTGGATGAGAAACTTTTCGGCTATCTCATAAATTCTGGGGTAACCCTTTCTTTTTCCTTCCTTTAACTTGGGAAGTTCGGGGTAACCTTTATTGGGAAGGTTTGACCTGCAGTCTTTAAGGTGCTCCCTGATGACATAAAAGTTGTCTATGAACCATTCTGTAGCGGGGAGGAAGGAGTAGTCCTGGTCTAATTCGATAAAAGAGCGGTGAAGGGCGGTGAGAAACTTTGCGTTTTCTTCAAACCTTGAGACTATTTTTGAAGGTTCTTTAGGCGAGAACTCGAATTTCTGTGTTTTAGCTAATTCTTCCCCCAATTTGAAAAGACCTTCCAGAGGAAGAATCTTTCCTCTTAGGGGCTGTTTTACTTTTTTGTTTTCAAGCTTTTTTTTCATAAATAAAAAGCTCTTACGTAAGAGCTTATTATTTCTTGTATTGTTCAAAATCCAAAGCGGCTTTTGGATTTTGAGGTCTTAAGAGTTCTAACACCTTTTTTCTTATGGAAGAAGACTGCACCGTTCCGTTTATGGATGTTTTTTGAATCCATTTTTCTATTTCCGAAGCTATTGATTCCGCTTCTGCAGGAGATCCTCCTGCCGAAGTAATGCTTTTTTTCACTTTTTCCCTTTCGAATTTTGCTAAATTTCCGTCTCTTTTTCTTACCTTTGTGCTTAACATTTTTGGTATTTTAATAAAAAAACGATTGAATATTCAATCTTACTGGTTTGCCTCTTTTCCTTCATTTTTCCAATTATATCTTAACAAGGCGTTTGGTGCAAGATTTTTTGTCTTTTTCTTGAAAAACACAAAGGTTGGGATTATAATCAAAGTAGTGATTCCGGGGTAGCTCAGCGGTAGAGCGGATGCCTGTTAAGCATTAGGTCGTGGGTTCGAATCCCACCCCCGGAGCAACGCGGTGTATGGTTCGAGTGACCCGTACACCTACCGATCTAGGACGACCTGTACGCATCAAAACCCATCCAAGATGGGTTTTTGTTTTGCAGATTATTTGGTAAGCTTGTGAAAGAAGAAAAAGTGGTAAAATTTATTTGTAGACACTTTCTGTCTCACTATGATTGCTTGACGTGAGGGGTTGTTTGTTTTTTAATGAGAATAAGGGTAAAAAAGTATAATAGCAAAGGGAGAAAGAAATGATAGTAATATTGTACGGAATCAATGGGGTTGGGAAGGATACAATTGCAGAAGAGCTGTCTTTACCAAACAAGGTTATTGTTTCACGATCTCGTCTTCTAATGTATCATCTTGGCTTGGCCGATGGATTTACTTCTGACGTCAGAACAGAAAAAGGGGCTTATCAAGCCCTTGAGCGCATTCCGGAAGAAAGGGTACAAAAAATACGGAATACTGATTGTAGAAAGAGCGTTGTCCGAATTTCTGCAAAAGGAAAGCTTGTGCTTTATCTTAGTCACTTGGTTGTAGTTAAGCATCTGGGCAAAGGTGTGCGCTACGTAACTCCAGAGATCTCACGGTGGGTAAAAAAAGAGGCTGACAAGTTTGCCTTTATTAAAGCTCCGCCTCGAAATATTTTGATCTGGCGCAGAGAAGACGAAAGAAGGCGCCCTACAGAGCTGGAACAGATAACAAAGCACCAAAAGAAGTCTTTGCAAAGATATCAGGAGTTGATGAGGGAGGTCTCTAAACCGTTTACAATCATCGACAATCGGACAGGAGGCTTACAAAATGCTGTTTCTTCCTTGGAAGAATTCATTAAGGAGGAGTAGTCGTTTATAAGGTTAGAGGGGGATTCGTATATCCCTCTCTATATTTTTAACTTTTTATGTATCAAAAATTTGAGCCTTTTGGATATCACGTCTGGGGAGACAAAGTTGGTGAGGTTTGGATGGGTTTGGTTGAGGTTATACTTGAAAAAGGGAAGGTTACCTTTGACGAAGGAAGAGAGAGAAAATCTCTTCAAAATGTTGTTTTTAGAATTGATAAACCTAGCGTCTCTGACAAAATAATCGACAGGTTCGGAGACAAAGAAAATGTGGACGGAATAATATATTTGACGTTTAAAGGGGAAGAAATGTATGACTTTGATGTTGTACCCAGCTTTAGTCCTGGAGCAAAAAGCTATTATACTCGCCTCAAAGAGGGGCGTATGATAGAATATGTAATTAAAAGATTGTCTGAGATCCCAGAAAGCAAAAAAGGAGTAATAAGTTTTATTCATTGGGACGATTACCAATCTGTTCTTGATACTCCGTACGATGATTACTTGCCCTGTATGACGACCATACAAATACGATTATTGGAAAAAGAAAAGTTTTGGAACATGAATGTTATCTTTCATGCACGCTCCCTTGATGGTTATCAGAAGGCAAATGGCAATCTTCTTGCAGTAACTATGATTGCCGAAAAAATAAAGAAAGGTTTAAACAAAAATCTTAAAAAATCAGTTCAGATGAACCAAATAACAGGAATGATTACAGATGTCCATATTTATAAAGAATGTTATAAGAAAGCTCAAAGGGTTTTGAAACAATATAAAAACGAATATGGATACTAAAATTATAAAAACTGGCACCGCTAACCTTATTAAAAAACGGAAGTTTGCAAGAAATGAGGATTTGAGTCTGTTAAAAAAAACCGAAAAGATACTAAAAGACAAAAGACCGTACATCGTAACCGAGCCCAAGCATAAGGAGGTTGTTGCACTATGGTCGGGAGGGCTTGATTCTACCATAAACCTTCACGTTTTAATGGAGGTTTTTAGAGCAAAAGTTTATCCTGTGTTTATTGACAGAGGGCAAACAAACTATCAGCATGAAAAAAAATCTGTTGATTACTTTTCAGATTATTTTTCAGAAAAATATCCTAATCTTTTTCACCCCCCAGAAGAAATTAGTTTAGATATACCAGCGAAAGTGTACAAGGACAGGCTGAGAAAAACTAAAAATCTTGATGACAATTCAGGGCTTAGGAAGAGAATACTTTACCCTGCGCGTAATCCGGTAATTGTTTTGGCTGCTGTAGAATATGCTTACTCTCTGCAAGTTGAGGAAAAATTTCCCAAAACCGTTTCAGTTGCCTTTATGCGCGAGGATCCTGCCCTACACTCAACGCTTACCTCTCTTAGGGTGTTAAATCTCTATGTTTGCCATATTTTAGATGACTTTAATTGGCAATTAATTTCTATTCCCCTTGAAAAAGAATTTGGTAATTATTATGGGACCAGGCAGTATGTCAAATGGGCCAGTAAATACAACTTGGAGGTAGAAAAAACTAGAAGTTGTTATAAGGACAGTGATCAACATTGTGGTGTTTGTGGTGCTTGTAAAAGAAGAAGGAAAGCACTATCAATTATTGATGATAAAACCCAATATCAAAATAATTAATCTTTAAAACGAACAATTTATGAAGGAAAAAGAGGTCAAAATTAGAATAGAGGACAGGAAAAAAATAATTCAAAAGCTAAACTCTTTAGGTTATAACGAAAAAGAAAGATTATTTCAAAGAACCTATCGGTGTTGGAAACCGGACAGACTATTCTCAAGAGCTGGCATATTTCCTAGAACACGAATGGAAAAAAAAGACAAGGATAGCGAAAAACACACCTTTACGGTTAAGAGTCGTTTTAAAGATCCGGAAAGAGGACTTTTTGAAAGAGAAGAGTGCGAATTAGAAATTGAAAATGCAAAGAAAATGGCAGAAGCGTTGAGTATTTTGGGGATGAGTGATCAAAGAATTCTTGAAAAAGAAAGAACTGTTTTTAAAAAGAAAGGACAAAAGGTGAGCGAGGTTCTTTTGGATAGATTTTGCTTTGGTACTTATCTTGAAATTGAAGGAGAGCCTTGTGATATAGACGATCTTTTAGAGAAGTTAGAAATAGATGATAAGCGAAGGTGGGGCATGGCTTACTGGGATGTTTATTGGCACTATTGTAAAAACCAAGGAATTGAAGAGAAGAAAGATTTGATTCTAGAAGAAGATTCGAAGGATTAAAAAGTATGTAATTTTCTTTGGTGTTTATCTCTTTGTGTCAACATTGTTAATACAGCCGTGGCCCGTAAAAAAGTCATATGCCAGGGGGAGCACTTAATCTGTTCTTTGAGTGGATCTTTGTCTTCTATAACTCTCTTGTGTTAGTGACAAAGCTTGAATTAATTTTAATAAAATTAGAAAATGATAAATATGAAACTAATAAAAGAAATTACGGGAAAGGAGGCTGGAGCAAGTTTTAGTATTGAGCGATTTGAAAAGCCCTATCGACTTAGAAAGGCAGTCCGTGCAGTTTTATTTAACGATGAAGAACAAGTTGCTTTTCAATATGTTTCTAAGTTTAATTATCACAAACTACCGGGAGGAGGTATAAACGAGAAGGAGGATTTAGAAAAGGATTTAAAGAGGGAAATAAAAGAAGAAGTAGGTTGTAGGTCGAAGATAGGAAAAGAGATAGGAGCAATTATTGAGTATCGGAACGAAATAGATCTTATTCAAATCTCTTATTGTTACTTTGCTAAATCAGTGGGAAAGGTTGGCAAGACCTCATATGAAAAAAGAGAAATAGATGCAGGTCATAAGCCTCTTTGGGCATCAATTAATAAGGCCATTGATTTATTAAAGAAAGATGAGACCGAAGATTATGTGGGCAAATTTGTTATTGCTCGTGACTTAGCATTTTTAGAGACTGCTCTAGAGATAAATTAAACAACAGTGATTAGGTTGCTAAGGTTCGAATATTATACACAAGAGAGAGTGACGCGAGACATGTTTTAAGTGATTTATGCGCATCAAAAATTATGAAGTTTATCCTGGCTCATCGAAGTAAATGGATTTTTATTTATGTTTTCCATCACTGTTTTACCCTTGACTAAATAATTTCAAGACATATAATGTACAAAATAGTACATTATTTGTTTTTATGGACAACAAAACATTATTGTTAAAACAGGAAAGAAAGATCTTTTCAATAGATGACTTGGCTTTGATTTGGAAGATCGAGAACAGAAATACATTGCGGGTAACTATAAGCCGTTATGTTAAAGAGGGCACTCTTATTCCTATTAAAAGAGGGCTATACAGCACAGCGCCCCTTGATGAGCTTGATCCGTTTTCAATCGGAACTTCATACATTAAGGGTTTTTGCTATATCAGCCTTCAGACGGTTTTGTCTCTTCATGGTCTTATAAACCAAAACCCCCAAGCAGTAACTTTAATTGGCGGGCGCTCCCAGGAGTTTGAAGTAAATGGAGAAAGATACATTTGTCGGAAGATGAAACCAGCCTACCTTTATAATTTAGAAGGAATTGATCTTAAAAAAGATTACGCAGTTGCATCAGCTGAGAGGGCGGTGGCTGACATGCTTTACTTCAATACTAAGTTTCATTTTGATGCAGAAGAGCGTATAGACTGGAAAAGGGTTAAAAAGATAAAAGAAAAAGTATTTTTATGAAGGTGCCGAGAAAAAAGGATATCCCGCATAAACTGGCAATGTACAGGCTGCTTGATAAACTGCTTTGTAACTCTTTTGTGGTAAACAGGATTTACTTCAAAGGGGGCACCTGTGCCTCAATGCTGGGCTGGCTTGACCGGTTTAGTGTTGGTTTAGATTTTGATCTTATTGATAAAAAAGAAAAAAACAAAATCCGCAAAGAGATTTATAAAATAATCAAGGATTTAGATTTCGAGATCAAGGACGAATCAAAAAAACACCCGCAATTTTTTCTTAAATACAGAGATGTTGTTAACGAAAGAAACACTCTTAAACTGGAGATCACGGATATAGTATCGAAGGAGAATCAATACAAGAAGTTCTATCTGGCTGAGATTGACCGCTACTGCCAGGCTCAGACTATAGAGACTATGTTCGCTAACAAGCTTGTGGTTCTCAAAGCTAGGTGGGAGGAAGGTAAAAGTATTGCAGGTAGAGACCTGTATGATATTTATTATTTCTTTAATCAAGGGTTTGATATTAATAAAGAAGTTATTAAAGATCTACGAGGCAAGCCTTTAAAAGAGTATGCAGGGGAATTGTCTTCATTTATCCAAGAGAACATAAGCGAGGATATGCTTATGAGAGACCTAAATACTTTAATGGACACAGATAGACTGAAAAAGATCTTGCCGAGGATAAAAAAAGAGGCACTGATTGGTTTAAACTCCTTAGTTGGTGGGTAAGTTTAAGACCCAATTGGGGATCCATTTTACATCTTTTTTTTGAAAACCTGCTTAAAATCGGGTTTTTGTTTTGGGAACTATTTGGTAAAATTAAATATAAAAAATTAGCTATATAGAAACATGAAAAATTTTGTCAAATTATATAAAAAAAGTTTTTCTGAACAACCCAACAAAGACGATTTTTTAAACGCTGCCAAAGACCTCTACAATATTTTATTGCTTGATTCCTTAGCTAAGGGAGAAGATTGGAGTACGGAGCCTAAGTTTATATGTCACCTTAAAGACTTTATGCCGTTACCAGGTAAGCGTGATAAGAGCCTTACATACAGAGATTACCTCGAGAAGGCTTTTGAAAAAGAGACAGGCATAGCTTGGGATCATGAAAAATATGTACTAATACATGTTCCGACTCAAATTATAGGGTCTAGACATTTTGTAGTTTTTCAAAAGTAAGATATATTTTATCCCAAACATTATTGCAAACATGCCCCCCTTGGAACAATTACTAAAAAGTAAACAGAGACTTTATCAGAATAATAATTAATCTATGGAGAAGGCTTATCTTTTAAAAAGCTTTGAAAAAGTAAAAGAAGCAACTAAAGAAAGGTTAAAGGAAATATATCCCAAAGGATCTAAAGTATTAATTAAGATTCATTTTGGAGAACCGGGCAACAAGTTTGCTTTTACTCCGGAGGATGTAGAACCAGTAGTAAGTGCGATGAAAGAGCTGGATCTTGAGCCGGTTTTTATTGACACCCCGGTTGCTTACTCTTCTTCTAGGGGCACAGTAAAAAGCTATAAAGAAGTAGTTAAAGAAAGGGGCTACGATAAATTAGCTCATTTTGTGATTTCAAATAACGGAGTAAGTGTTAAAACTAAAGACTTTGAAGCCCAGGTTTGTAAAGAATTGATAGAAGCCGAGAATGTCTTGGTCTTAACCCACGTTAAGGGGCATGACTGTTCTGGTTTTGGAGGAGCAATTAAGAATTTAGGGATGGGAGGATTGACAAGAGAAACCAAGAGCGTTGAACATGACCTTGGCAAGCCTAAATTTGTTGGAGACTGTGAGGGATGTGAAGTTTGTGCAGAACTTTGTCCGGCGGGAGCTATTGAGATGGTTGACGGCAAGGCAAAACTTAATAACAATCTTTGTTGGGGGTGCTCAATCTGTCAGGTTCAATGTTCTTACAATGCTTTGGCTCCTAAAAAAGCTTTGTTTGACGATCTTTTGGCTCAAGGAGCTTCAGCTGTTATAAACAACCTACCTCAAAACACCTACTATATTAATGTTATTAAAAACATCACCAAGTATTGTGACTGCGCAGTAAACCCAGGCGAAGTTATCGGTAAAGATATCGGGGTTCTTTTTTCAAATAACCCAGTGGCAATTGACAAGGCAAGTATTGATCTGGTCCGAGAGAAAGAGGGAAGAGAAGTTTTTAAAGAAGAAAACCATAAAGACCCTATGCTTCAAGTTAATTTTACTTCTAGGTATACAGGCAAAACAGGGAATTATGAGTTGGAAGAGATTAAATAACATGATGACAGAAAAGCTGAAAACCTCAACCTATTTTCTGCTCGCGTTTTTGTTTTACTTTCCTTTTGTTAGGATATATTAATGACTTTGGGCAAAGAAAGAAAATACTACTCCACCTTTATTACTGGGTTCGGTTCAGTGGTAGAAAAAGCATTGAAAGATCACTTGGAAGATGTAAAGATAAGGCTGTTAATAGACGGCTTGGTAGTTTATGAGACCCAGGCTTCGCCTGAAAGACTGGCGAGCCTTCGGTTTCTTAACAACACTTTTTTACTGTTAAAGCTGTTTAGGGAAGAATCGCTATCTGTAGAAGATATAATGAGTTTTTCTTTTGATCAAAAAAGGTTGAAAGAGAAACTAAACACTCCTTATCTTAAAAAATTTTCAACCTTCAGAGTTATAGCGGCAAAAGAAAATCAAATGGTGTCGGTTGGTAAAAAATCATACCGCAAAACTGAAGAGTTAATAGAGCAGGGGAGTCATCTTGTTACCGACAAAAGTAATCCTGACACAGAAGTCTGGTTTCTAAAAAGAAGAGAAGGGCAGGGTCTATTTGGGATAAGGTTAACTATGCACCCGGACTATACTAAGTCACTCCCCAAAGGGCATTTAAGGCCTGAGCTTTCTAATATTTTGTGTCTTATCTCTGAGCCCAAAGAAGAGGATGTTTTCTTGGATCCTTTTGCGGGCTACGGAGCCATTCCCTTTGAAAGAGTGAAGATAGAAGACTTTAGAAGGATAATTGCTTGTGATAAGGATTCTAAAATAGTAGATAAGATGAGGTTAAAAAAGATTTCTAACAAGAAAGATATTGTTGTAAGAAAATGTGACGCTCTTAAACTGACGAATTTAAAAGACAATTCAGTTGACAAGATTGTTACAGACCCACCCTGGGGTCACTTTTTTGGGAGAGAAAAGGATTTAAAAGACTTTTATTTTAAGATGTTAACTTCTTTTAACAGGGTTCTTAAAGAAAAGGGGATAGCGGTAGTGATAACTGGAGAGAAAAAAAACTTTGAAGAGGCGGTTAGTTTAGTTGACTCTTTTAAGGTTGAAGAAAAATATCA
>CAZTOB010000009.1:22516-26999 GCA_964615425.1 uncultured Candidatus Saccharibacteria bacterium
AGTGGCACCAACCTTCGGGGTTCTTGAAAAAGATATTTCCCCATCGTGATTGGCAAAGAATGCGTGCAGAGCCCCGACATATCTGTCGGGGCTTTTAACTTTGACAAGTCTTAAAAATAGATTATAATTAAGTATGAAAATTCATATTTATGGATAATTGTCACAACAAAGTAGAATCAATTGGAGCAAGCAAGGTGGGGGCGAGAGGTCAAGTTGTTGTTCCGGTTGAAATCAGAAGAAAGATGAAGTTGAAAGAAGGTAGTAAGTTAGTTTTCATGCTTCATAAAAACGGAACTTTAATTGCTATGAAGAGCAGTCGTTTTAAGAAAGCAATTAGTGGAATTAGTAAAAATATCAAAAAAATCAAAGAACTATTATGATAAGTTTTTTAAAGAAAAAAAGGATCCTTCTTTTTATTGCTCTCCCTTTTGTTTTAGGAGGGTTGGTGTTCGGCGGATTTAAAATCTTTGGATCGCAGAACAACAACCTAGAAACGACGATTGTAAAAAGGGATACTATTACGAAGAAGGTGCAGGCAAGTGGGGAGGTGACCTTAAAAAACAGGATTGAGCTTTCTTTCAAAGAAGGAGGAGAGATTGAAGAGATTCTAAACAAGGAAGGTAAATCTGTGCAAAAAGGTGATCCGATTGTACAAATAAAAAATATTGATCTTCAAGCTGCTTATTTGCAAGCAAATGCTAGTTACAATAAAGCTCTCGCTAACTTACAGAAGGTCCAGGAGGGTGCTACCGAGGAAGAGGTTAATGTCTATGAAAGCAACCTTGACCTAACAAAAGCAAGTATGGCCCAGGTTGAATCAAGCCTCAGGAGGGCAAGAGTTGAGCTGGAAAATACAAAAGAGGAGTATGATCGAAATATCAATCTTTACAAGGCCACGGGGGAAAATGAGGTCAAGGCGGCGTTGATAGATATGCAAAACGCATTAAGTGACGTAGACAATATTCAAAGAGAACACTTTGTTACAAATGATCGAGAGAGTTTGCGTATTAGAAATTTAGAACAAAAAATGCGAAACAGTATAGATGATCTTGAAAGTGTTTCTGTGCTTGAGGAAAGGTTCGGGGTGGCTAAAGAGAGTTTAAGTTCATTCTTGGATTACTTGACAGAAGTCAGAGAGGTTTGCGATAAGCCTGCTTATAGAAATAAGGTGAGTGATACTCAAAAAGAAACCCTGGAGGCTGCAAAATCTACCATAAACACTACCCTTGGAAGTGTTGTAACTAGTGAAAGCAACTATTTGTCCGCACTAGCAGGGAAAGAGGAGAAAGTGAGACTTCTTGAGGCTTCAATTGATGAGCTTGAGGACTCTCTTGAGAGCAAAAAGGAGGAGGTGGAGAAAAGAAAAAGAGAGTTGATTCAGGTGTCACGATCTCCCAAGGACTATGAGGTGATGTCAGTACAGGCTGATGTAGACAATGCCTTTGCTGTCTTAAATAGAGCAGAAAATGATTTAAGTGAAGCAAGGCTTAAAGCTCCTTGCAGCGGGGTAGTGGGAAAGATAAATGTTGATCCGGCGGAGATGGTAAGCAAAGGAGAGCCGGTTGCTCTGATGCTTTGCGAAGGAGGATACAATGTGCAAGTTGATGTTCCTGAAACTGATATCGGTATGATTGAAGTGGGAGACAAGGCTTTAGTTTCCGTGTATGCCTTTCCCGGTCAACTTTACGAAGGAGAAGTGATTGAAATAGAGCCAGCAGAGACTATCCTGCAAGGTGTTGTTTACTACAGGATAAAGATTAACTTTGACTCACCAAGAAATATTAAGCCGGGTATGACTTCTGATGTAGATATTGTGACCGAGACAAAAGAAGGTGTGTTGGTGATTCCTCAAATTGCTATCGATCAAAGACCGGAAGGAGACTATGTACGCATCAGAGAGGGAAGAGACTTTGTAGAGCGGAAGATAGAAACAGGCATCAGTGACTTTGAGGGAAACGTAGAGGTAACGGCTGGTTTAAAAGAAGGTGAAGAGATAGTGCTTTATGAAAATGATTGAAGTTAAAGATTTGGGCAAAGCTTATCAAACAGGCGAGGTGGTGACACATGCTCTGCGTAGTGTTAGTTTCAAGATTGATCCCGGTGAATTTGTGGCGATCATGGGGCCGTCCGGTTCCGGCAAATCAACCCTCATGCACATTATGAGCTTCTTAGATCGCCCTACTAAAGGGATTTATCTTTTTAAAGGAAATAGCATTGATGAGTTAACTGATTTTGAATTGGCAAGAATTAGAAACAAGAGGATGGGATTTGTTTTCCAAACCTTTAATTTACTTTCCAAGACTTCTGTTTTTGAAAACGTGAGACTTCCTCTTATTTACTCTTCAATTAACCCTCGAAAGCAGGAAAAAATGGTTCGAGAGGCTGTGGATGCGGTAGGGCTTACCCCGAGAATTAAGCATAGACCTAATCAGCTTTCAGGAGGTGAAAAGCAAAGAGTGGCTATTGCACGGGCCTTGGTTAACAACCCCCACGTTATTTTTGCTGATGAACCAACCGGTAACTTGGATTCAAAAACAGGAAATCAAATTATGCAGATTTTGCAAGTCCTGCACGAAAAAGGTCATACAATCGTTCTTGTTACACACGAAAAGCATACCTCAAAGCACGCAGAAAGAATTATTTATCTAAAAGATGGAAAGATTGAAAGCGACCGGGAGGTTGCAGAGAGGCTTTTTGCAAAAAAAAGTAATGAACTTCTCAAATGAAACTAAAAGACCACCTTAAAACAGCCCTGACGGGCCTTCAAACAAACAAAGTGCGCTCTATACTTACTATCTTAGGTATTGTAATCGGTATTTCAGCAGTTACGACTGCACTATCAATTGGTGGTGGGGCAGAGAAGTTAATTTTGAGTCAAATTTCCTCCCTCGGTTCCAACAATATCTTTATTGAACCCGGGGCTTGGTCGGAAAGAATGGAACGGGGTTCTTTTGTCGAGGGTTCAACCGAGGAAGCTCAGATCAAAACTCTGAAATATTCTGACGCTAAAGCACTAAAGAGACTTCCTTTGATCAAAAACTCAGTCCCTTTTGCTTACGGAGTAGACAGGATCGTAGCAAACGGAGAAGATAAAAAAGTGAGTTTCTTAGGCACAGATCATACAGCTCAGCTTCTAACTAATGACGAGGTAATTTACGGGCGCAACCTTACTCAGGAAGATGTGGTGGGAATGAAAAGGGTGGTGGTTTTAGGTTACAACGTTTGGCAAGATTTGTTTGGTGATAATGATCCGGTGGGGGATAGTGTACGCATTAAAAAGACTAAATTTCGAGTTATCGGTGTTCTGGAAGAAAAAGGGCCTCAAGCTTTTGCTAATCAGGATGATAGCATCTCAGTTCCTATTACAACCGCTCAAAACCTTCTTCTACCCGATGACAGTCTACGCTTTATTGTTACTCAAGCTCAAAATGAAAAATTAATTGAGCCCACTGTAACTCAAATTCGAAATGTTCTGCGAACAAGGCACAATATCAACAACCCTACGAATGATCCTGCCAAGGACGATTTCAAGGTTGTAACCCAGAAGGACGCAGAAAGAATTGTTGGGAATGTAACTGGCATCTTCACAGTTTTGGTGGCCTCCATTGCGGCAATATCGTTGGTTGTCGGAGGAGTAGGAATTATGAATATTATGTTAGTTTCTGTCAGTGAGCGCACGAAAGAAATTGGTCTCAGAAAAGCTGTTGGAGCGAAAAAGAAAGACATTCTTCTTCAATTCTTGTTCGAGGCAGTCCTTCTGACTTTGGCGGGTGGCATACTCGGCATTATTTTGGGATCCCTTCTTTCCTATGTCGGCTCGATAGCTTTCCGGTATATTCTTGGCTCTTCTTGGGGCTTTTTTGTTCCCTTTAAGGCTTTCTTGTTGGGCTTCGGGGTTTCGTTTGTGGTGGGGATGACATTTGGTCTTTATCCAGCTAGAAAAGCGTCTCGCCTAAGCCCTATCGAGGCTTTGCGTTATGAATAAAGATAAGGGAGCGCATCTCAATTGCAGAGAGTCTGGACAGGGTGATCGATTAAGCAGCGGAGACTATATAAAGTAAAAAATACTTACATGAGCCACGCTTTTAGAAAAATTTGTCAGACGATTCTTTTAAAAAACCAAGAAAAGGGTGTTTTACTTTTGAGGCTAAAACATAATAAAAAGTGGGAGCTTCCGGGAGGGAGAATGGACAAAGGGGAAGAGTGGCTAGAGGGGTTAAGAAGAGAGGTTGAGGAGGAAACGGGTATTAAAAACTTTAAGATCACGTATTTTGACGATGTAGATACCTGGACGCACAGAGGCTTCCCACAATACGGAACTTTTTTTATAGGAGAAACCAAAGAAAAAGAGATAACTCTTTCTAAAGATCACGATAAATATCTTTGGGTTAAAAACGAAAAAGACATAAGCAAGCTTAATTTTGCTCACCCTCGACTTAAGAAGATGTGCAAAGAAGAATTCTTAAAAGGGAAAAAAGAATAC
>CAZTOB010000010.1:0-21947 GCA_964615425.1 uncultured Candidatus Saccharibacteria bacterium
ACTGTTCATGTTATATTATTAACAAGGTCGGCAGCTTGATTATAAAGAACTAAAACAATTCCACAAATGAAAAAACTTGCTATTATCACCAAAAAGGGGACAATTAAGAAGATCGAGTCATCCGAGGTAAGAACGATGGGCAGGTCTGCTAAGGGAGTAAAGGGAATTACACTTGAAGATGGAGACGAGGTGGTTGCGATGGTGGCTCTTGACGAGTGAAGTTTTTAGAACAACAAAGACCCAGATTAAAACCCTGGGTTTTTTGTTTGACAATTCTTGCTTTGCTTGGGAAACTGGACTAATGAAGATTGGGCCTAAAGCGTATTTTTTAAAAAGTAAAGTCAAGACAGTGGATGGAAAGAATAAATAAAAAATTAAAGCTTTCTTAAAACATGAAAAAAACATTCTTAATTTTAGCAGGGCTGATTCTAATTGTTTCAGCAGGATATCTTTTTTTAAATAATTTTTCTTACGATAAAGAAGATCTTACAAGAAAAAAAGAAAGTGTAAGAAGCGATTTAGACAGCAGAGAAATTGACGAGGAAACAAGTGATAATCTTTTAGCCTTGATTCAAGATGCAAAGTTAAGTGAATTTGATGACATTTACTACTTTATTCAGGAGTTTTGTTTTCAAAAATATGGGTTGGAAGATAACGAAGAATGTACTGTGTTGTTTTTAAAATTAAAAGAAAGGGGCGATAAATTAAAGGATGATATTTTAAAAAGTATTAATTCTTCAGACCCGGATCTTGTCAAGAAATTATCTGACCTTCAGGATCTTTTGAGAGTTCAAAGAACTTCTTCCGGAAAGGATAAGTATTTTAGCAAAGAAAACGTAGAATTCGTTAATAGAGAAACCAAAAAGATCATTAAAAAAGCTCTTTTAAAAGATATAGAAGAGGGGACAGTTTCGGATCTTTATGACTGGTTAAACTTAATTTTAGTTAATCTTCCTGCCTCCTGCGATACGAAATACTTTAAAGAAAAAAGTAAAACTTCAAGCGACTTCGGCCTATTTTACTGGGAAGAGATTTGCGATTTGCCCGGCCTTGTAAGAAGGGAAATCAAAAGAAGATTGTTAGAAGAAATGTCGACCGTGGATCTTTGCAATGTTTCTTCAGAAGAAAAAGAAAGGATAAAAAGCTTTGTTGGTGATTGTGAAAAAAACATTGCCGACGAGTTAATTTGTGAAGAGGTTGAAAAGGCTGAGTTTTTAAGTCTTTATAATTTCTTGGTGGAAGAGTTAGACACCGATCTAGAAAAGGTAAGTTGTGACGCAGGCATACCAAAAGAATGCACTTCGTTCTTAAACGATACGTGTGAGTTATTTACGTGTCTTGAGCCTAATTGTTTTTGTGACGAGATATTGTTTAGAACAGGTCTTGAAATTGAAAACAAACTAGACGCAGAAAGCGCCTTGGTTTCTTTTTTTGACGAAGAGGGTTTGGCGTATGAAGAGATCGAGGTTTTAGAATTTAACCCTTGGTTTTATAGTGTTTCTGTTAGGGGTGAAAATTTTGTAATAAGTAGCAAGGGTGTAATATTTAAAGCGTTTTGCGGAGTCTAAAGCACCAACCGTAAGAAAAATGTAAAAGTCGCCCGAAAGAGGGTTCGGATATTTACTGATTTTGTATTTGGTATTACAAGAAGAGCGGCGGTGAGGGTGTAGAAGAATTTGAAAAATAAGGAATAAAATGGACGAAATTGTAAAAGTAAATGATAAAATGCAGCAGGGCTATCAGTACGAGTTGGTTGAGCCTGCTGGTGAGAATATGGATTTTGAAGCGGAGCTTACCCCTAAAGAGATGTTGAAGATGGGGGTTTTCGGTGGCAGATACATGAGAGATTGTCGAGATGAATTTCCTGATGACTGGTTCAAAAAGGCAAAGCTTCATCCGGAAGGAGAGCCCGGCCACAGTAAAGAGCTAAATTATTTCGGAGTTGACGCTTCCCAGCCTCTTTCAGTCTGGAAGAAAAAAGGGTGGATTTATCATGAAGATCCCAGGGGCTGGTTTCAATGGTACTGCCGTTATTACATGGGACGGAGAATACCAGAGGAAGACGAAAGACAGATAAAACGTTGGCGGGGAATTAAAAGACATAAAGCCCAAATTGAAAAAAACTGCAAAAAGGGTGATCTAAATTGTAGAAGAAAGCAGCGCCAAGTTCTTTTACATTGGGCTTATGATTCTACAAAGATATAGGTAAAAAACATGCAAAACAAGGTTAAAAATCATTATGAAGAATTGGTTGGCATCTTAAAAAGCAAGGACTCCAACCCCAGCAAACACAGTGATAGCTACGGGGGGAATAAAGACAAGAAGCTGCACCTTCGCATGCCAATCATTAGAGGTGTTGCTGAGGATTTTGTCAAAGAAAACGAAAATCTTAATAAAGAGGAGTGGTCAAAACTTTTACTTCTTCTTTCCCGGGGTGATTTTGACGAAGAAAAACAAATAATAGGTAAAATTCTTGAAAATAATCGAGAGCTAAGGAAAAACATAGACTTAGAAGTGGTAGAAAAGATCTTATCCGGAATGAAGGGTTGGAGCCAGGTGGATTCCGTATGTCAGTCAGTGTTTGAAGCAGAGGATATGTTAGCTCGGTGGAAAGACTGGAAAGAACTTATTCAAAAACTTTCAGAAAGTGAAAATATAAATAAAAAAAGAGCTAGTTTGGTTTTATTAACGGCCCCTGTTAGAGAAAAAAGAGATGAAAGACTTTTAAAGCTTTCCTTCTTGTTAATAGAAAAGTTTCAAAAAGAAGAAGACAAGCTTGTAACCAAGGCCATTTCTTGGCTTCTGCGGGAAATGATTAAAAATTATAGAAAAGAGGTTGAAGTCTATCTTGACCAAAACGAAAATGAGTTGCCGAAGGTTGCAGTAAGAGAAACGAAAAACAAGTTAAAAACTGGAAGAAAGTAGTTTTAAACTTAACGGATGGTTATAATACAAATCTTTGTCATTCACGTAAGATGAATATTTCCGGGGTGATTAAAAAATTATTTGGATTAGTTTGGTTTGTTTTTGTGCAACTCCCTTTTTACATGGATCCTAAGAAAACAGGAAAAATGGAGATGGGAGTTTTAAGCGGTTTGTTTGTTTTGTTTTTAGCCGGATTTTCGCTTTTAGTTACGGAGCTTTTAAAGATATTGAGTTGGGTTTAAAAAACTTAAAAAGTTTTTTTATTTTGTCATTCTTTGTTAAGATTAACTAATGAAAAAGGAAATCGCTTCAAATATTTTGGACGTCGTGTTTGTTTGTACCTGTCTTTTCTCTTTTTGGTTTTTTGTAAAAGAGTCCAGTGTTTTAAAAGAAAACAAAGTCTCCAAAAAAGAAAAGGCAGCTTTTGTTGCTCCCAGAGTAGAACATGAAGTTGATATAGAAAAAACAGAGGAGTTAGCAGGGAAAGAAGAAGAAACAGATGGAGGGACAGAGGTCGAAGATATAGAATCTGAAACAGAAGACAACTCAGAAGAAGAACCCGCTTCAGATTGGGAGTGGCTGGAAGACCAGCCAAAGTTACACCAGTTGGAAAAAGAAGAAATTAATGGAGTTTTAAAAGAAGTCCACAATCGTTTTCCCAAAGCCCAAGATCGACTTAGGGCTTTTTCTTTTTTAAGACTTGGAACTCCGTATGTATGGGGAGGTTTGGGGGAAGAAAAAGGAAGAGATGAAGACCCTCTTTTCCGCCTTGACATAACGGACTGTACGTCCTTTGTTCTAACCAACAGCGCTCTTTTGCATTCAGAAAACTGGCAGGAAGCACGAGAGATGATGGTTCTTTTAAATTATCATCCCGAAGGAGAAGTTTCTTTTGAAGACAGGCTTCATTTTACCACCGACCGCAACGATGTTTCTTCCTACTTTGAAGATATAACAAAAGAAGTGGGGAAGGGTAAAACAAAAAAGAGCAAGGTTACACTTAACAAGGCTAAAGGCGACAACGAGAGATTGATAGATATTGACTGGGAAAAGGAAAAAACTATTTATTACATCCCCAGTGATTATTTAACCATTGACTTTTTAAAAACTCTTCCCGAAGTCTGCGGAGTCGCGTTTTTAAAAGAAGATAATTTTTCTTTGGGGTTGGATGTTTCTCATGAAGGTTTTTTATTTAACGGTGAAACCCTCATTCATGCAAGTTCCGCTTACGGCGAGGTGGTGGAGGTTAATTTTTTAGACTACTATTTCCAAGAAAATCCTTCTAAATTTGATGGGGTTGTTGTTTTTAGGATAAAATAAAGATGTTAAGAGAAAAATAATCAGACGAATAAAATATGAAAGAAGGAAACAAATTAAACAAAGAAGTAGTTAAAAAGCTAATGAAGCTTAAAGGAGAAACGAGAGGCTTTAATATTTTGCCTGATCGAAAATGGATTCTTAAAAATAAAGGTGAAGAAGGGTTAGAAAAAGTGGAAAAAGAAGCAGCCAAGGCTGGCTACCCGCTCCATTATGATGATTTAAAGGTGATGTCTTTTTATCCGGCGGGCCTGCGTGCCATTTCTTTGTTATCTATCAAGAAAGCTTTTGATTTAGACAACGAGGGCATAAGAGGGGTGTGCGAGTTTCACCTTAAACAAAACTTGATTACTAAGCTTTTTACTAAATATTTTTATTCTATCCCCAGTACTTTAAAAAATGCCCCAAAAATGTGGGAAAGACACTGGACCAAAGGAAAGTTCATTGTTGAAGAATATGACGAAGAAGAAAAGCGTGTAGTGATTAAAATTAAAGACTTTGAGGTGCACCCTGTTTTTTGCAGGTGCCTTGAGGGATATTTTGCTGCTTTGGCGAACCTGGTTGTCGGCGGCAACGAGGCGGTTTGTAGAGAGAAAAAATGCACCTTTGATGAAGACAATCTTCATGAATATGTTATCGATTTTTGATTTGCGTCTTTTGTTTGTTATGATAAGATTGTTATAAATCAGGAAAATGAAGTTGGTAATTATAAGGTGAATAAATTAATTTTTACTTTTATGTCGAAGCAAAATATAGTGATTGTGGCGGCTGTGGTGCTTTTGATCGCAGCGGGAGCGTCATATATGATTTTTCTAAGAAACGGTGAAGAAGGCTCTTCCCAGTCAGAAGTTGTAGCTACTGTTAACGGGGAAAAAATAAGTCTCGATGACTTTGAAACCCAGCTTGAGCAGACAAGGCAAATGTCTCTGCAGCAAGGAATAGAACTTGATGAGGAAGAACTTAAAACACAGGTTATTGACGAGATGATAAACAGAGTTTTAATTGAGCAAGAGGCGGAAAAAGAGGGAATAACTGTTACCGAAGAAGAGGTTGAAGAAGAGATAAACGCCATTATTGAAAACATAGGAGGAAGAGAAGTTTTTGAACAAGAGCTTTCTAACTTGAACTTAAGCGAGGAGGAGCTAAGGGAGAATATAGAAAAGGAGATACTTATGAACAAATATCTTACGACCCGCACTCCCCAAGACGAAGTTGCAACCGAGGAGGAAATGCAGGCTATTTATGATGAAGTTAGCGAAGGACAGGACTTACCTCCCTTCGAGGAGCTGGAAGAAGAGTTGAGGTCCGAAGTTATTCGGAGAAAACAAAGCGAAATCATTGAAGGCCTAATTAATTCTCTTCGAGAAAAAGCAGACATTGATATTTCGTTTTAATTTGAAGCTTTACAGTTTTGAGACAAAAACTCACTTTAGTGGGTTTTTGTTGTTTTTAAGCAAGTTTGTTAAAATTAAAAAATATGGTTAAAAAAAGTTATCCGAAAATCAGCTGGGACAAGAATGGCAACGGGGGTTCATCCTTTTTAATAATTAAATACCAGGTTGAAATTAAATTTGATATAATAAAAAAATAAACTAAACAAAAAAACATGTACAAAAAAATACTACTTGGTTTAATAATATTTGTTCTCATAGTAGTGGCTCTTTACTTCACCACCGATATTTTTGAACGTGAAACCCAAGAAGAGGTGGTATACACAGCTGTCAACGAAAAGGGCTTGAATCTTTTGGACCGTTCTGAATTTCTATCTTCTTCCACCCAGGGAACGATGATTCTAATTGAGTTTCACGAAGATACGGTAGGTCTTTCCAATTTTGTTGACGCTACCTCGAAAAGAGAGATACCAACCCTGCTTTTGGCTTCCCCTTGGTACATTGAAGATTATTGTGAAGACCTTAAGGTGCTAAAAGAACACGGGTTGGAGGTAGGAGCCGGGATTAACTCCGAACCCTTCTGGGACGTTCCTTATGAAGAGCAGCTAAGTATGATGGAAGAGGCAAAAAAAACTTTTGAGAATTGTTTTGGAGAAGATTTGAAAATTTTTAACACAAGATACTTCGCTTATGACGAGAATACCATTAGAGCTGCTGAGGAGTTAGGGGTAGAATATGTTTTCGCCCGGGGCACGACAGGAAACCGGGCCACCGTTTACCAGCCTGAAGAATATGATGTGAAAATATTTTCCGTTTCCAATATCAACTCTCCTGAGTTCGGAACGGGAAGTTTGTGTGATTACAGTTACTGGGCCAGGGCGGGCACTCCAGATGATTTTGAAAACAAGCTTTTTGAAGCTTTAGAGTTTGACAAAATTTCTCCCACTTCTCACGCCTATCTGGGGGGGATTAAAAAAGGGTGGAACGAAGCTTATCTAAACTTTTTTGACAACTCTGATGTTGATTGGCAGAGTTTCAGTGAATTCGCCAGCAGACCGGATCTTGTTCTTCCCTTTTCCGAAATTCCGCAAAACAGAGAAGTAGAATATGTTGAGCCTAAACCTAATGTTCCTTTGGAAGAAGAGGAAAACGTTTCCAATCCCTGCTCTGTTGAAGAGTTTTCTAAAGAGGTTGAAAACGAAGAAGGAGCGGAAGAAACAAACGAGGAAGAAATAATCGTTTTTCACAACGGAAAAGGTAGTATGTGCTTGGAGGCGCTTGATTTTTTTGAAGAAAAGGGATACAAGTTTACGGAATATCTTGACACCGAAAGCGGGTTTAGAGAAAAACTTCAAAGCTACACGAGCGACTATGAGAAAAGTGAGGGGGTTTCTGACTCCTTCGGTTATTACCCCATTATTTTTGTGGAAGGAAGAGCTTTTTCGGGTTTCAGCCAACAAATCGGGGATGAAATAGATAAAATACTCGAGTAACAATTTATTTATTAATTTAATATCAAACAAAGTATGGACGCAAAAAACACTTTTCTTCAACATCTTTTGGTTGGATTCTTCACCTTGTTATTGGCTCTCGGTTTTAATCAAATTTTAGGTATAAGGTGGTCAACTTCTTTTGCAAGGATTTCTTTTGTTCTTCTTTTTTTAACCTTAGTTATCGGCCCGCTTACGAAGCTTAAAAACCCAGGACAAGTTTCTTCTCCCTTAAAGCTTCCCTGGAGCTGGAGAAGTGAACTTGGAATCTGGTTTACCGTATCAGCCCTGACCCATGTTTATTTCGCCATGGGGGGAAGACCAGGTTGGAACCTATCGAAGGCTTTAGGAGGAGGTATCGGGGGAGGTGGATACGGTTTAGCCAACCTTCTCGGGTTTGTAGCTTTGTTCTGGTCGCTTGTTCTTGCCGCTACTTCCTTCGGTAAAGTTATCAAATTTTTGGGCATAAAGTCTTGGAAATGGCTCCACAGTTTCACCTATGTCGTATTTTATTTAGTTACACTACATTTAGCTTATTTTCAGTTTTTCTCAAGTTACGGTGGGGGGCCCGACTGGTTCGGTTATTCCGCTGTCACAATGGCGCTGGTTGTAGTTTTTTTACAACTTGCAGCTTTTGTTAAAATAATGGCAAAGGATTAATTTTTCACGATGATATTCCTTTATTTGCTCTTATTCGTTGCCTCTTGTGCGGTTCTTGTTTGTTCCGGAACCTGGATCGTTAAATTCTTGGTTAAGATAGCTCGTTTTTTAGAATGGAAGGAGTTTATAGTAGCTTCTTTTATCATGACTTTTGTGACCTCCCTGCCTGAGTTTTTTGTCGCCCTTTCTTCTGCCTTTCACGACAAATCACTTCTTTCGTTAAGCAACATTATGGGCTCTAACATTATTGCCTTAACTTTAGTTATGGGAATTGGGGGAGTACTTGCAGGAAACCTGGAATTTAAGGAAAAAACATTACAGAGATCGACTTTTTATGCCACCCTGATTGCCCCCCTGCCGCTTTTTTTGATGCTGGACGGTCAGCTTTCCAGATGGGACGGTGTTGTTTTGTGTCTTGTTTTCGTTTTTTATTTTTACCAGCTCATTTTACAGGAAAAAAGACACACCAAACTTTTTAACAACTTCAGCGATCGCAATAAGACAACTAAAAAAGATAAAAGAGATTTTTTAAAAAATGTACTGATGGTTTTTTTAGGTGTTTTTTTTCTTTTGCTTTCTTCCGAAGGTGTTGTTCGTTCTGCTTCTTATCTTGCCGAGGCCTTGCTCTTTCCGCTTCCTCTCATCGGTCTTTTCTTGGTTGCCGGGGGAACATCGGGGCCCGAGATAGCTTTCGGAATAAGGTCAATTTCAATGGGTCATGAAGAAATGACATTAGGAAACATCATGGGGGCAGTGGTTGTTAATTCCACCCTGACGCTTGGATTTGCTTCTCTGCTTCGTCCCTTCGTTATTAATGATCTCTCTCCTTATTTCATAGGAGTGGGCTTTACAGTAGCTATCGCTTCCATTTTTTTAATTTTTATTAAAACTGACAAAACGATAAGTAGGAAAGAAGCTTTCTTTTTAATCCTTCTTTACATCGTCTTTTTCTTTGTTGAAACTACGTTTTAAAGGTCGTTAATTTAAGAAATTATACTTATGGATATAGCATTCACGGATAATTACAAAAACCTTTCCAACGAAAGAGGTTATCAGTTCAAATTCTTTTGTGAAAGGTGCGGAAACGGATACATCAGCTCCTTTCAACCTTCTACGACCGGATTTCTTTCTTCCATTTTAAGAATTGCTGGTAATTTTCTTGGGGGGGAGGTGAATAAGTTTGCAAGAACCTCGGACGATGTTCACCGGATGACTTCGGGTCGCCAGCATGACAAAGCTTTGAAAAAAGCTGTTAAGGAAGTAAGAAATGGGTTTAACCAGTGCAGACGCTGTGGAGAGTGGGTATGTGAAGAGGTCTGCTGGAACGAAGAGCGCGGTCTTTGCAAGGGATGTGCTCCCGAGCTCGGAGAAGAGATGGCTTCCGCTCAGGCTAAGCATGCCAGAGAGGCTGCCCACAGACACGCTAGGATGTCTAAAAAAGAAAAGCATCTTAAGGAAAAAGATTGGGACGAACAAAAAAAAGCTCTATGTCCTCACTGCGGAGCCAAGGTTAAGGCTCACGCCGAGTTTTGCGGTGAGTGCGGAGAGAAGCTCGTGGAGGAAATTGAATGCCCGAAATGCGGAAAAAAGGTTTCTCCAGGTCAGAAGTTCTGCGACGGATGCGGGGGAAAAATCTCTTAACCTTTATGAACAAAAAAACGATCGTTTTGACAGTACTTTTGAGTATAGCGGCTGTCTCAGCGGTCGTTTTTTTGACTTCGAAAAAAAATAAGGAAGGAAAAGTTTGCTTTAGAAACAAGTGTTTTAAGTTTTAGATTGCCGACACTCCCATGAAAAGACGAAGAGGGCTTCAAGGGAGAAGCCATCTTCCACTTGATGAAGGAATGCTTTTTGTCTTCGAAGAGGCGGGAAAATATTCTTTTTGGATGAAGAAAACATTGATTCCTTTGGATATAATATGGATCGACAGTGACTTTGTGGTTGTAGATATTAAAAACAACACCCAACCTTGTAAAAGTGATTTTTGCCCCACTTTTACTTCTTCCCAAAAAGCAAAATATGTATTAGAAATTAACGCTTTTTTGGCAGAGGAAAATGGAATTAAAGTAGGGGACAAGGCCTCCTTTTATTTTTCCCCTTGACAAGCATCTCTTATGGGTATATATTCATAATAGGAAAGGTCGAGGGATAAAAAAACAACTAAAAATATTAAAACATGCCAAGATTTGATGGAACAGGTCCTTTCGGAGACGGGCCGGGAACCGGCTGGGGAATGGGTCCCTGCGGAGCTGGAATGGGAAGAAGGATGGGAAGAGGTTATGGATGGAGAAGGTTTTTAACCACAAAAGAAACGGAGGAGATGTTGGAAGAAGAAGCAGAGGCTCTCAAAAAAGAGTTGGAAGCGGTTAAAGAACAGTTAAGCCGAATTAAGGACCAAAAATAAAGAAGGCGGTGGGCTCGGCCTCCTTTGGGGGGCCGAGGACGCCTTCTTTCAAATTTAAATTAACATTACTTTTGTTATTTTTCAAAATGGTTAGACCGAGAAGACGAAGGAAAATAAAATTTAGTCCCAACGTTACTTATTTTAAACCCCGGGGGGTGCCGGTGAGATCTTTAGAAGTGGTAGAGTTGACTAATGAAGAATTAGAAGCACTGAGACTAAAGAATGAAAAGAACTTAAAACAAACCGAGTGCGCCAAACGGATGAATACTTCTCAAAGCACATTTCACCGAATCTTAAGTTCTGCTTATGAGAAGATAACAGAAGCTTTGGTGGAGGGGAAAGCTATAAAAATAGTTAAAATTTGAAAGGGGCGTTTTCACGCCCCTTCTACGAAGAGAAGTCATTCGATCTGTATGCAGATGATGGGAGCAATAGTGAGAATAATTCCTCCCGCAAGAAGAGCTTTTCCGAACGATGTGGGGTTACTGGCTATCGCCGATATACCAGTTATGGTTACCCCCATTCCTAACAGGGTAACCCCCATCATTTTTTCCGCTCTTCTTAAAAACTTCTCTTTTTCCCTTTCTTCTTGCTCTTTCATTTTTATCACCTCCTTTATAAAAGAGCGTTATTTTAAATTAACCCTAAAAAAGTTTTTTGTAAAGAGAAGCTTTTAATTTGACAAAATTAAAAAGTTATTGTAGCCTGTAATCAGCTTGAATAAGTGCTCTTAAGGAGAACGAGGTCGGGTTAATCTTTGGGTATAAGTTTAAGCGGTAATTAAAATTTAGTAAACGAGACAATGGAAAAAGGAAAAATCGCACGTCTCATGGACAGAGGTTATGGTTTCATTTCCGTCGAAGGAAAAGAGGAAGATTTATTCTTCCACGCCAATGATCTTCAAGGCATTGAGTTCAATACCTTGAAAGAAGGTGATGAAGTTTCTTTCGAAGTTAAGGAAGGACCAAAAGGACCTGCTGCCGTGAATATTGAACGTGCATAAGCTAACTTAAAGAAAAAGAGCTCCTTCGGGAGCTCTTTTTATTTTGTTTTATTTATCCTATAATCAAATAAATTAAGCAATAATTCTTATGAACAAAAAAAGAGTGGCGTTAATTACCCTGTCAATCCTGCTTTTTTTAGCGGGTGTTTTTGCGGTAATCCGTTTTGTTGATTTCGCCGATTTCAGCATCTGTAAAAGAGAACCTGTTTCTTACGAGGAAGAATCAAAAAGCAAGGAAGAAACAAAAAGCGACATCAAAGTTGAAACTCCGCAGCCCAATGATGTTGTTGTAAGTCCTTTTATGGTGGAGGGAGAGGCTCGAGGGACTTGGTTTTTTGAAGCGGTTTTTCCCGTAAAGCTGGTTGATGAAAAAGGAGAAACGATTACAACTGCCATTGCTACAACGCAGGAAGAATGGATGCAGGAAGATTTTATTCCTTTCCAAGCCGAAGTTCAATTTAAAAGCCCAGGCACAGACAAGGGTTTTTTAATCTTAGAAAAAGCAAATCCTTCGGGTTTGCCCGAGCATGCGGACGAAGTTAAAATCCCTGTCCGTTTCGAAGTAGAAAAGACAACCCTTAGTCTTTATTTTAACAACACCGAAACCGATTCCATTTGTGAAAATGTAACTTCGGTCTCTCGAAAAGTTCCTAAAACGGAGGGAATAGCCCGGGCGGCTTTAAATGAACTTTTGAAGGGTCCCACTGCGGAGGAAAAAAAACAAGGTTTTGCTACAGCCATTAACGAAGGGGTGGAGATACAAAGACTTGTTATAGAAAATGGAGTGGCGGAAGTTGATTTTAACGATCGTCTCGGTTGGCAGGTCGGAGGTTCGTGCCGAGTAAATGCGATAAGAGCTCAAATAGAAGAAACTTTAAAACAGTTTCCGACGGTTGATGAGGTGGTTATCTCTATTGAGGGTGAAAAGGAAGTCATTTTACAACCTTAACTTTTTTAAATGAAGTTTTCTTTTTTAACGCTCAATCTTTGGTACGGAAAAAATTGGAAAAAAGAGCTGGAATTTCTCAAAAAGACAAAGCCGGATATATTTGTTCTTCAGGAAGTTACAAGAAATATCCCTCGTTTCAATTTGGAAAGGGTGGATGTCTTTAATGAAATTAAAAAGTCTTTTCCAGGCCACAACAGTTCCTTTGCTCCGGTTTGCTCTTCACGTAAAAAAGAAAGGTACTTCTCTTCCGGCAATGCCACCTTTGCTCGTTTTCCTCTTTTGAGCTCTGAGGTGTTTTTTTTCAGTCTCTCTCGTGAAAAAAAGGATTTTTCGACTACCTTTGGCAAAAAGATAAACCGAAATGTTTTAAAAACTTCTTTTGAAATCGAAGGTAAAACAGTTTCCGTTTTTAATACCCATCTTGCTATGTCTTTAGATTTTAAAGAAAGACCGAAAAAAACAAAAGAAGCCGGGGAACTTTTGGAGTTTACCAAAACTACAAACCCGCTTCTTCTTGCCGGAGACTTTAATGCTCTTCCTGAAAGCGAAACTGTTAAAATTTTGTCTCAAAAGTTTTCTTTTTTGGATGAGGAAAAAAAACCCACCTGGCCGAGACATCCTTTTTCGAAAGGAAATGTTAAAGCAGACAAACCAAGTTACAAGATTGATTTTATCTTTAAGAACGAAAAGATAAAAAGCAAAGGTTTTAAAGTTTTGGATGAAGACTTTTCAGACCACCTGCCTATTTTAGCCAATTTTATTGTTTAAAAGTCATGAAAGCAGTCTCTAAAAAACAAAACAGCAATTTATCTTCTTGGAAGAAAAAGCTTTTTTTAGGAGGGTTGACCCTTCTTTTTTTAGCCGTTGGCTCATTTTTTGCTTCTCAGTCTACAACTTGGCAGTTTGGTTTAAAATCCCAAAACTGTGATTTGCCTGAAATGCCGAGTGGAGAGAGCCGCAGAGTGATAGAAGTTTTAGACGGTGATACTTTTGTTATAGAAGGAGGCTATCCGGTAAGAGTGTTGGGGATTGATGCCGATGAAAGGGGAGACCCCTGTTATCTTGAGTCAAAAAAGCAGCTGGAGGAGCTTGTTTTAAACAAAGAGGTAGTTTTAAAAAAGGGAGAAGAGAACCACGATCGATATTGCCGTTATCTAAGGTGGCCCTTCCTTTCGGGGGAAAATATAAGTTTGAAAATGGTGGAGGAAGGTTTTGCCACCTCTCTTTTTTTTAACGAAAAAAAAGAGCATCAAGAAGAAATAAAAAGAGCGGAGAGATCAGCCAGGCTTTCTTCCACCGGCTGCATGTGGCAGGAAGTAAAAGAAGAAAATACTTTTGAAGAAAGAGGCGGAGATTTTATTTGGAATGACTTAACTCCTCAAAAGACCGGATTGAAGGTTTTCGGGGCCTGCGAAACTCGTGACAAAGTGGGGGAAAGCTTGATAATAGAAGGGTGGGTTGTAGACGCCTACAGGGACAGAGAAACAAACACGGTTTTTTTAAACTTTAAAGAAGCCTTCCCCAACCAATGCTTCTCCGCCGTTATTTTTAACTCCGAACTTTACAAATTTGTTGAAGACCCTCACGAATTTTACCTGGAAGAGTTTGTAAGAATTAAAGGTGAGGTTGAAAAATACGAAGGCCGAGCCCAGATTGTTTTAAGCGATCCTTTACAAATTGAAGTAGGCAGAAGAAAAGTAAGAGGAGAGGTGGATTTAACCGATGAAGAATTAAAAGAGAGAATAGGGCAAATGATTATGGTCGGTTTCAGAGGAACTGAAATAGAAGAAGATTCTAAAATAGTTCAGGCTATCCGAGAGGTGAAAATAGGGGGGGTCTTTCTTTTTGATGTTGACACCGTCACCCAAAGTTTTCCCCGCAATATTAAAAACCCGGAACAGTTAAAAAACTTAAGCCGGGATCTTCAAAAATATTCGCAAACCCCGTTGTTTATAGCCGTTGATGGGGAAGGAGGAAAGGTGCACCGCTTAAAAGAGGAGTACGGCTTTAAGGGTTTTCCTTCCGCTGAAGAGTTAAGCCTTATGACAAAGACGGAGCGGGAAAAAGAAATTAAAGCCCTGGCCGAAGAGCTTGAAGGATTGGGTGTCAACATGAACCTGGCTCCGGTTTTAGATTTGAATCTAAGCCCCGACAACCCTGTTATCGGAGCGCTTGGCCGCTCTTTTTCATCCGATTCAGAGGTAGTAACTAAAATAGGTCGGGAAATTATAAGTCTTCATGAGGAAAAAGGAGTAGTTGCGGTAGCCAAACACTTTCCCGGTCACGGAAGCTCCGAAAGCGATTCTCACCTTGGGAAAGTTGATATTAGTGACACCTATCAAAAAGAAGAACTTTTACCTTACAAAAATCTCATATCAAGCAATTTCTTAAGCGCGGTAATGACCGCTCACGTAGTAGATAAAAACATTGACAGCCGGTACCCGGCTACACTTTCAGAAAAATTTTTACAAAGTCTTTTAAGAGAAGAGCTCGGTTTTAAAGGAGTAATAATTTCTGACGACTTACAAATGGGGGCCGTGAAGAATGAATACGGCTTGAAAGAAAGAGTGGTTGAATCTGTTAACGCCGGATGTGATGTTTTATCCTTTTCCAACAACGTTGACCAATATGATCCGGAAATTGCTTGGAAGGTGAGGGATATAATTTACGAGGCGGTGAAAGACGGAGAAATCCCTCAGGAAAGAGTGTTGGAGTCATCGGAAAAGATTTACACTTTGAAACAGATTTTTGATATAATTAGATAATCAAAAAAATAATAAAAAGTTAAAAATGAAAAAGGTAATTGAAATAGGGTTGTTGATCTTTGCGGTTCTTCTTTTATCCTCCGTTGCTTTTTATGCTTTAAACGAAGAGAAGGAGATTGGCAAGGATTTCTCCCGCATAAAAGATATTTTCTCCGAGTTGGGAGAAGAAAAAACATCAGAAGAGGCTGACTTTTTCGAGACGGGGAATTTAATTAAAAACGTCCCCGGGTTAGAAGAAGATGTTTTGTATCTCAACTATGAAAAACCCGGTGCACCAGCTTTGAAAGCAAAGCTTACGTTCGATTTAAACAGCAAGTGTTTTCTCCCCGAAGAGACAAATTGTTCAGTCCTTTTTGAGGACGAAGGTTTCATTGGGGAAAGAGTAAGGGTGGAAGGAGTTGAAAAAGAAGAAACGGTAAACGTGCACCGCTTAGGAGTTCTTGAGTCAGAAGAGGTCCCAACAAACGAAGAAAATGGTTTGAGGGAAGAAGCAGAAACGTGGATTAAGGAAAACGCTCCCACTTATGTTTTTGACGGTCGGGACCTGGAATTTGTCGAAAAAAGAGGGTTGGATTTGGTGGGGTGTGAAAACTGCTACGAACTTGAATTCACTTTCGAGTCGAATCATGCCGGCTATGGAAACAGAGAGGGTGAAGTCTTAGCTCAAGTTATCACCCCTCACACCATCGTAGTTTTGATTGAAGACGGAGAAATAACCAAAGCGGTTACCGATCAGGTGTTTGACGAAATAGAAGGGGAGTCTTTGGAGCCGCAATCTTAATTTTTTCTAAGAAAAAGTCTTTCGGCATTAAGGGAGGTTCTTTGTTGAACCTCTTTTAATTTTTTATTTTTTATTTCGGCTATTTCTTGAGCAATAAACTTCAAGTTGGCTGGTGTATTTTTTTCTCCCCGGTGAGGGACGGGGGAAAGATAAGGAGAGTCGGTTTCTAAAAGTAATTTTTCAAGAGGAATTAAGGAAACTCTTTTTTTTAATTTCTCATCCCAGGTGATGTTTCCGTCTATCCCGAAAAACCAACTTCCCGGGAGATTGAGAACATCTTTTATTTCTTTTTTTCTCCCGGCAAAACAGTGAAAAACACCTTTTGCTTTGCAATTTCTTTTTTCCAGGATTTTTATTGCGGTTTTTACTGCTTTTCGAGCGTGTATGATGAGGGGAAGGCCGGTTTCTTCTGCCAGCTTGATATGTTTTTCAAAAAGAAAAACCTGTTCCTTTTTGCTCATTAAAGCGAGATATCTTTCGGTAAAATCCAGGCCGCATTCTCCAACAGCTTTAATCTTTTTTAAATTTTTTCCAACAAAAAGCTCTACTTTTTGAAATTCTTTCTCAAGGTTTCCTGTAAAAGAAGGATGAACCCCGGCAGAGGAAAAACAAACCCCGGGATATTTTTCAGCTAGAAGAAGAGAATCTTGAGAAGAGGAAAAATCAATTCCCGGAACAAGGATTTTTTCAACTCCCTCTTTTTGAGAATTATTTATTATTTTTTCTACCTTTCCTGCAAAAGAAGAGTGGTTCAAATGAGCGTGTGTATCAAACATTTTTAAAAATTAATGATTGTGTTATTATTATACACGATGAACAATCTTATTATAATCGGATCCGGTCCTGCCGGCTACACTGCTTCCATTTATGCCAACCGTTACGGGATATCCAACATTTTGATAGGTGATAAGCCTGGGGGTATGATTGCCGACGCACACAAGGTCTGTAATTTCCCCGGAGAAAGGGAAATAACGGGGCAGAAGTTAGCTCAAAAAATCAGAGAACACGCTTTGAAGGAAGGGTGCAGGGAGATTCTTGAAAAAGTAGTTTCAGTTAAAAAAGAAAATAATTTTTTTGAGGTTGAAGACAAAAGCGGAGAAAAAAGAAAAGCTCAAACTGTTTTGATAGCAACCGGAAGCAAGAGAAGAAGGCTGGGGCTTGATCAAGAAAAAAAATTCTTGGGCAAAGGGGTCTCCTATTGTGCTACTTGTGACGGCCCCCTTTTTAAAGACGAGGAGGTAGCTGTTATCGGCGGTGGAAACGCAGCCCACACCGCTTCTCTTCTTCTTTCCGAAATAGCCGAAAGAGTTTATGAAATTTATAGAGGAGACAAGTTGAAAGGAACCAAGGCGTGGATTGAAAAGATAAAAAAAGATCCGAAAATAGAAATTATCTACAACACCAACGTTGTCGGACTAGTGGGTGAAAAAATGCTTGAGGAGATAGAACTCGACTCTTTTTATCGGGAAAAAAAGAGTTTAAAAGTAAAAGGTCTTTTTATCGAAATTGGTTCGGTTCCACAAAACAAATTAGCTCAAAAAGCGGGGGTGGAAATAAATAAGAAAGGGTATATAAAAGTGAAAGAAGACCAGTCAACAAATGTTCCCGGCCTTTATGCCGCCGGAGATGTTACCAACGGCTCTGACGGGTTTAGACAAGTTATAACTGCTTGCAGCGAATCAGCTGTAGCGGTTCGTTCTATTTTTAGTTATTTAAAAAATGATCATGAAGGATTCTTTTGAAAAAGCTTTAAAGAAGGTGAGTGAAGTTGCCGAGTTGATAGAGCTTGAGGAAAAAAAAGCAACTCAAATTAAGAAAATAGACCGTTTTATAGAAGTTAATTTTCCAGTAGAAATGGATGACGGCGGGGTTCGAATTTTTAAGGGCTTTCGCTCTCAACATTCTAACGTAAGGGGGCCCTACAAGGGAGGGGTGAGGTTCAGTTCTCATGTTGACGCCGAAGAGGTAAAAGCCCTTTCTTTGTGGATGAGTATCAAGTGCGCAGTGGCCGACATTCCTTTTGGAGGCGGCAAAGGAGGAGTGATTGTTGATACGAAAAAGATATCCCGCACAGAAAAAGAGAAAATCTCCAGGGGTTACATACGGTCGCTTTTTTTCTGCCTGGGTCCTGAAAAAGACATACCAGCTCCCGACATGTACACCGGGTCGCAAGAAATGAACTGGATGCTGGATGAGTTTTCAAAAATCAAAGGAGAAAAAACTCTCGCTTTCATTACGGGCAAACCGATAGAAAACGGAGGGTCAAAAGGAAGAACAGAGGCTACCGGGCAAGGAGGAGTTTTTATTCTTGAAGAAATCTCACATAAATTGAATTTGACTCCCGGAAAAACTGAGGTGTCTATTCAAGGATTTGGAAATGTCGGGTATCATTTTGCCAGGGCAGCTGAAGAATTAGGGTTTAAGATAACAGCTCTTAGTGACTCCAAAGGAGGCGTTTTTAATTCCGAAGGAATAGAGGTTGAAAAAGCCAAAGAATACAAGAGGCAAACGGGCGCTCTAAAAGGCTTGTCTGGAACATCGGATCTTGCCGCTGGAGAAATTCTAAAGTTGAAAACGGATGTTCTTGTCCCCGCTGCGCTAGAAGGAGTGATCACTGTAAAAAATGCAGAAGAGATAAAAGCTCCTTTGATAATTGAAATGGCCAATGGTCCCACCACTCCCGAAGCAGATAAAATATTAAATCAAAAAGATAAAATTATTATACCTGACGTTTTGGCCAACTCGGGCGGTGTTACAGTTTCTTATTTTGAATGGCTGCAAAACAAAAAAGGGGAGAGGTGGTCAAAGAACAAAGTTTTAAAAAGATTAAGGAAAAAAATCAAGAAAGCATTTCAAGACGTGTGGCGGGAAAAAGAAAAAGGGGGCTACACCCTTCGAACCTCTGCTTATATCCTCGCTTTAAAAAGAATTTCCCGGGAAATAAAAGATTAAACTAATTTCGCATGAAATACGATTTAAACAAGGAAAGGGTCGAAGAAATGATGAAAGTTGAAGGAGAGGCTCGGGGAGTAACCATTAAAACTGATTGGTCCTTCATAAAAGATGAATTCGGGGATGAAGGATTAGAAAAAATAGAAAAAAGAATGGCCGAGTTAGGACATCCTTTAAAATACGAAGGGATAAGAACCATGAGTTTTTATCCTTTGGGGCTAGACCTTCTTTCTATATTGGTGATAGGCGAGAGCTTCGACTTTGAAGAGAAAGATTTTGTTGATATGGGGCGTAAAGCCTTTAGGTTTTCAATCTTTTTGAAATTATTTTTACGCTATTTTACCTCTCTTAAAAAAATGTCCGAACAAGCTCCCAAAATGTTTAAAAAACATTACAGTATCGGGAGTCTTGAGATGAAAGAGATTGAGGAAAAAAAAGCAGTGGTAACGTTAAAAGACTTTGATGTCCACAAGGTTTACTGTTTAACTTTAAAGGGTTATCTTACCGAAGTTACAAGCATGGTTGTTAATAAGGAAATAAGGTGTGAAGAAGTGGCTTGCACACACGAAGGAGATTCTCATCATGAGTTTGTCCTCACCTGGTAGCCGTTTAAAAGCGCAGTCCGGCTTGAACTTCATTTTCTTTTACTACCCTGACTTCTCCTCCTGATTCAAAAACGATTTTAACAAGCCACGGAGCTATATTCTCTACCACACGACATTTGTTTTGCGAAGTGTAGGGTAAGAAACTTTCATCAACACAACCTTTTTTCTCTGCTTTGGGATGAATAAAAAGTGTCTTTATTTTTTTCAACCTGGCGGCTTTTAAAACCTCCTCCCACCCCTTTTTAAACTTTTCAGGAGTTCTTTTGTATTCTTCCATCAAACTTTTTGTTATTTTTGTTTGATGCTCGTCAATAATTTCAAGAGCTGCTCTTTTCAACTCTTCTTCGTTTTGAAAAGATTTTTTCACCAACATTGGCTCAAAGTGGCTTTTCAAACTATTTTTCCCGACAAAAGGCTTAATTATTTCTTGGAAGGGCTCGGAATAAAAAACAATCAGATATTCCGATTTTTTATTAAGGGATGAAGTAGACCTCAAACTTTCTTTTAGATCGTTTAAGAATAAACGGTTTTCTTTTTCCTTTCCTTTCTGAATTTTATTCTCCCCCGTACCGTAATAAGCTTTTTTACCTTTGCCTAATTTGGCTCTTTTCAACCCTTCTTTTTTTTCTTTAACTTTAGCACTGCGGTATTCATTCTTCTTTCTTAAAAGAAGAGAAAAATCTCCTTCTTGAAGAGAATAAATTTTTGCTTCGGATCTTTTTATCTCCAGCACAACAGCGCTTTCCACTCTGTTTTGCATCCAAATTAATTGATCAACGTCAAAAGAGGTGGCGATGTTAACCTCCTTTTCAGAAGAATAGGGGAGATGAAAAAGAAAAAGTTTTACTTTTTGTTCTCCTTTTGTGGGAAGCACCGCGAAAAGAGATATTCCTTTTTTAAAACTTTCTTCTCTACTGACCTTTCTTTCTATTTTTTGAGTGAGTTCATCTCTTAGTTTGTCTTGCTTTTTTAGTAAGTGATGTTTTTTCAAAGCTTCTCTGCTTAAAGAAGATAGTCTTCTCCCAAGCTCTTTGGAAAGAGGTCGATTCATCACTTCCGGTGTTATGGGAAGATAAACAGAAAGGAAGAAATTTTCTTCTTTTTCTATCGTGGAGAGAAGTTTTTTAATTGTTTTTTTGGAAAGTTTCATTTTTGTTTTTTAATCTTTAATGCTATCTTATAATAACAAATTTCAACTTGTTTTTAAACATGCAGTTAAATCAATTGATAGTTTTGGGCCTTCTTCAAGGAGTATTTGAGTGGCTTCCCGTTTCAAGCGAAGCAGTAGTAGCTTTAACAGGAGGATTTTTTAAAATAAAAAATCCTATCGAGGTTGCCCTTTTTTTGCATCTGGGTACGGTTTTGGCCGTCATGTTTTATTTCCGCAAAGACTGGATTGATATCATAAGAAGAAAAAACGATAAAATGTTGAAGCTTCTTTTAATTTCCACCCCCGTTTCTTTGGTTGTTGCATTTCCAATTTATCATTATCTGAAAAAAGTGGCCTCCGAAGAGCTTCTTTTGCTCTTGACAGGCTTTGCACTTCTTTTAACCGCTTATTTTCACAAAAAGAAATTGAAGTTAAATATTTCTTGGAAGGCGCTTTCTTTTTTGGCTGGATTTTTACAGGGGTTGTCCGTTGTCCCCGGTGTTTCAAGATCGGGGTCAACCGTTTTCGGGCTTTCTCTGGGAAAATTAAAGGGGGAAGAAGTTTTAAAAACATCCTACATGATGTCTGTTCCTGTGGTTTTAGCTTCTAGTTTTTTTCTTTTTTGGAAAAATTCCGAAATAGTATTAGATAACTGGCCGGCCCTTGTGGTAAGTTTCGCGACCGGAGTCTTAACCTTGAAAGTCATTTTGAATTGGGTGAAAAAAGTTGACTTTTTCAAAGTCGTTCTTGTTTTTGCACTTTTTTGTTTTATGGGAGCGGGACTTACTTTTTTCCTCTAATTTTCTTATACTAAACAATATGGACAAACAATACGATCCAAAAAAATACGAAAAAGGTGTTTATAAAAAATGGGAAAAAGAAGACTGCTTTAAGGCAAAGATAGATCCGGACAAAAAACCTTTTACCATTCTTCTGCCTCCACCCAACGCAAATGATACCTTGCATGTAGGGCACGCTCTTTTCACTGTTGAAGACATTCTCTGCCGGTGGCACAGAATGAAGGGAGATCCCACCCTTTTTCTTCCAGGTACAGATCACGCCGGAATAGAAACTCAGTATGTTTTCGAAAAAAAACTTCAGGAAAAGGGAAAAAGTCGTTTTGATTTCGACCGAGATACTCTTTATGGGAAAATAAAAAAGTACGTGGAAAAAAACAGAGGGATTGCTAAAAAACAAATGAAAAGCCTCGGTTTCAGCTTGGACTGGTCAAGAGAGAAGTATACACTGGAGCCCGAGATTTTGGAAACTGTTTTCGACACCTTTAAGAAGCTCCACGAAGACGGACTTGTTTACAGAGGAGAAAGAATTGTTAATTACTGTTCTCACTGCGGAACCGCTTTTTCCAACCTTGAGATAGAACACGAGGAAAAAGAAGATTACCTTTATCACTTGGACTACGGACCGGTTAAGGTAGCAACCACCCGTCCGGAAACAATCTTTGCCGACTCCGCCGTCGCCGTGAACCCTGAAGACCCTCGGTTTAAAAACTTAAAAGGAGGTGAAGCGGTAATTCCCCTCATGGAAAAAAAGATAC
>CAZTOB010000011.1:0-21352 GCA_964615425.1 uncultured Candidatus Saccharibacteria bacterium
AAGATATTGATAATAGACATGGGGCTGAAATTTCCCGAAGAATCAACTCCGGGAATTGACTGCATCATCCCCGACATCTCTTATCTTAAAGACAAAAAAGACCAGATTGTGGGAACAATTTTCACGCACGGTCACTATGATCATATAGGAGCCGTTCCCTATCTCGTCAACGAGTTGGGAACACATTTTCCCATGTATGCGGGAGCAATGGCTAAAGAAATCATCGTAAGAAGACAAAAAGAATTCCCCTACTCCAAAAAACCGCGCGTCAACATAATACAAGGCGGGGACAAAGAGAAGATGGGTCCTTTCGAGGTGGAGTTTGTAAAAATGAACCACAACATTCCGGACACGTTCGGATTCTTTATTAAAACTCCCGGAGGGAATATATTCCACTCTGCGGATTTTAAGTTTGACGAAGACCCCATTTTTGACAAGCCCACCGACTTCGAAAAACTAAAAGAAATAGGCAAGGTAGGAGTCGATCTTTTGATGTCGGACTCCACCGGCGCCGAAGAAGAAGGAGAATCGCTTTCTGAAAAAACAATCATGGAAAACTTAGATAAGTTGTTTAAAGAAGCAGAAGGGAGAATCATCGCCAGCACCTTCTCCTCTCTTTTAATCAGAATTCAAGAGTTGATAAAGCTTTCTGAAAAACACGAAAGGAAGGTAGTGATAGACGGACGGTCAATGAAGGAAAATGTAAAAGCGGCACAGAAACTGGGGTATATAAAGATGGAAAAAGGCACTCGAATAAAGCCCAAGCATATCAGCAACTACCCGGACAAAAAGGTAACTGTTATCTGCACCGGAGCTCAAGGGGAAAGAAGAGCTTCTATGATGAGGATAGCCAATAAAGAACACCGCCACATTCGTTTAAAAGAAAAAGACACCGTGATCTTTTCTTCTTCGACCGTACCGGGAAACGAAAGATCAGTTCAGAACTTAAAGGACCAAATATTAAAACAAGGTTCTGATGTTTATCACTCGGAAATGATGGATATTCATGCCAGCGGTCACGCGAAACAAGAAGAGATAAAGAAGTTGATAGAGATGATAAAACCTAAATTTTTAATGCCCGTTCACGGACAGTACTCCATGCTCAAAAAGCACGCCAAGATCGGAGAAAAAATGGGTATTCCCAAAGAAAACATTATCGTCGGAGAAGACGGGAATGTTATAAGAATCGGGGAAGAAAAAATCAAGGTTGACAAAAAGAAAGTTTCCACCAACTACATTTTAGTTGACGGGTTGGGCGTGGGAGACGTCGGGAAGGTGGTTTTAAGAGACAGAAAAGCTTTGGCAGAAGACGGTATTTTTGTCATCATCGCAGTCGTAGATAGAGAAACAGGCAAAATACAAAACTCCCCGGACATCATATCCAGAGGCTTCGTTTATCTCAACGAATCCAAGAATCTTTTATCGGAAGCCAGAAATAAAGTAGAAAGCATAATTAAGGAATCGACTAAAGGAAAAAAGGTAAATTACGACTACTTAAAAAAGGAGGTAAGAGAAAAAATAGCGGACTTTCTTTATTCCAAAACACACAGGCGACCCATGGTGCTACCGGTCGTAATCGGCGTATAATCAAAATAATCTAAAAAATATGCGCATTTTCAGCGGAATACGCCCCTCGGGAGAGATTCACATTGGAAACTACATCGGGGCTATTAAAAATTGGATTAAACTCCAAAAGCATCACGAATGCTTTTACTGCATCGTGGACTGGCACGCCATAACCACTCCTTATAAACCTAAAGAAATGAGTGAAAATATAATGGAGCTGGCCCGGGCTTACCTTGCCGCCGGGGTTAACCCTGAAGAAAACCCCTTTTTTCTTCAATCAAGCATTAAAGAACACACCGAACTGGCTTGGCTGTTAGGATGCATCACCCCTGTCGGAGAACTAGAAAGAATGACCCAGTACAAAGAAAAATCGGAAAAGATTAAAAGCCCGAAAGCCGGACTTTTAAACTACCCCGTTCTCATGGCCGCCGACATACTGCTTTATAAAACCGAAGCCGTTCCCGTAGGAGAAGACCAAGTTCAACACGTGGAACTGGCTAGAACAATAGCCCGGAAGTTCAACCATCGTTTTGGAGACCTTCTGATAGAACCGGAGGTTATAATCCCCGAAAAGGGAGCCCGTATTATGTCTTTATCCGATCCGGAAAGCAAAATGAGTAAAAGCGGAGACCCCAAAGGGTGCATCGGTCTTTTTGAAGAACCGGAGTCAATAAGAAAGAAGATTATTTCCGCTGTAACCGACTCGGAAAAAAAGATAAAATATGATCCTCAAAGAAAACCCGGTATTTCAAATCTTCTTACTATTTACAGTATTTTCACCGGTAAAAAAATAGAAAAAATAGAAAAAAGATTTGAAAACAAAAGTTACAAAGAGTTCAAAGAGTCCTTGTCCGAAGATTTAATTGAATCTCTCGCTCCTTTTAGAAAAGAGAAGAAAGAATGTTCGACAGAAAAAGTAAAGAAAATTCTCACACGCGGAAACCAAAAAGCAGAAAAGGAAGCTCAAAAAACAATTAAAAAAGTAAGAGAGAAAATGGGACTTAATTTTTTAAAAAATTAAGAGATTATTTTTTCAACTTCTCTTTTTTTCTCATCCAAACCCTCGCGCGCTTCCATGTTTAAACGTAAAAATGGTTCCGTCTGAGAAGGCCTCAAATTAAAACGCCAGTCGGGAAAATCAACTGTCACCCCGTCCACCCAATTTATCACCCCCCCTTTTTCCTTATAAAAAGAAGCCACTCTTTTTAATTTCTGGGCGGCTTCTTTTTTATTTTCAATTCTAAAGTTAGTTTCGGGGAGTATTTGATAAAGACTCTTCCATTTGGAAATAACCTCGTTAAAGTCTCTTTTCAAGGCTCCCAGGGCATTTAAAAAGTGGATGGAGGCCAAGATCCCGTCATCAATAAAGTAAAAATCGCGGAAAATGAAATGTCCGGAGGTTTCACTGCCGAAGACAGCCCCCTCCTCTCTCATCTTTTTCTTTATTTCGGGATGCCAGGCTTTGGTGCGGATCACCTCTCCTCCCGCTTCCTTAACCTTCTCTTCCACCAACCTCGATGTTCTTATATCCACCACTACTTTTTTTCCTTTTTTGTTTTTTACAAAATCCCGAGCAATTAAAAGCGAAACGAAGTTGGGATCGACAGGCTCTCCCCTGTCGTCAAGTACGTAAAAACGGTCGCCATCGCCATCCCACAAAAAAGCGAAGTCTGCTTTTTCTTTCTTAACCTTGGCAGCCGCTCTTTTTTGGTTTTCTTCCAACTTGACATTCGAACCCCGGTTGGGGTAATTCCCGTCCGGCCTCCAAAAAAGAGGAACAATTTCAAATCCCGCATTAGAAAAAACTTCTTCAAGGTAAAGACTCGTCATACCGTTTCCGGCGTCCATCACCACCTTAAGATCCGGCCGAGGAAAATCTTTCAGTCTTTTTTTAAGTTCTTTCACATATTTTTCCTTAACATCAATTTTTTTCCTTACCCCCCCTTCTCGAGAAGGAGACTTCTCTTCAGCCATCCTCCTTATTTCTTCCAGTTCTTCTTTTCCTACATTAACACCCTTGTTTTTAACCATTTTAAAGCCGGTGTATTGAGAAGGAAGATGAGAAGCGGTAATTTGAACCCCTCCCTCCGCCTTAAAGCTTGAAACGGCAAAGTAAAGAGCAGGAGTGGAGGTAGCACCCGCTTCCAAAACCTCTCCGCCTTCATCTAGGACACCCTCCACAAACCCTTCCTGAACCTTCAAAGAGTTTTCATCTTCTTCTCTCCCCAAAACAATGCTTACCCTCTCTTTTTTGTTTTTCCTTAAATAACGAGCAAAGGCTCGGCCAATTAAAAAGGAGGTTTCCCGGCTTATCTCGTCAGGAAACTTTCCTCTCACGTCATATTTTTTAAAAATTGATTTTTTGATCTTCATTTTTTAATTATAACAAAAAGTAGAGATAGGAAAAAGAAAAGAACTTTTTATCCCTCTTTGTGCTTGACACTTCAGTTTAAAAACGGTAGCATAAACTTGTAGATATGAGTTTTTCAGTAGGTATTATCGGCCTCCCAAACGCTGGCAAATCGACTGTTTTCAAAGCTTTAACCAGCCAGGAGGTTGATATTGAGCCTTATCCTTTCAGCACCATTGATCCGAATGTGGGAGTGGTTCAAATTCCAGATCACAGGCTCGACAAGGTAGCAGAAACCATAAATTCCGAAAAAAAAACACCGACTGTTATAAAATTCGTAGATATAGCAGGATTGATCAAGGACGCTCACAAAGGCGAAGGGTTGGGAAACGAGTTTTTAGCTCAAATAAGAGACTGCGACGCTTTACTTGAAATAGTAAGAGGGTTCAAGGGAAAAAACGTAAAACATGTTGAAAAATATCTAAATCCTAAAAGAGACATATCAACTGTCCAGAATGAACTTTTAATGAAGGACCTGGAAACGGTTAAAAATATAATAAGAAAGCTGGGGAGGAAACCAAATAAAGAAGCTGTTGAAAGAAAAAAATTAGCTGAAAAAATAGAAGACTGGATAAGAAAAGGAAGGAGAATTTATTTTTTCAAAAGAAAACCCGAGGAAAAAAGGTTGACAAAAGAGTGGCGCTTTTTAACCGATAAACCGTTGATACGGGTTTTAAATACCGCGGACAATAACGAAGAGTTAAAAGAGTTGGTTGACATTCAAATAAATCTAGAAAAAGAAAAAGAACTGGCGGACTTAACCGAACAAGAAAAAGAAGAAATAGAAGAAAAAAGTCGCCTCGAGGAAATAATAACCGCCTCTTACAAGGCGCTTAGCCTTATCACTTTTTACACCATTGCCGGGGGCAAAGAAACACGAGCATGGACCCTCAAAAAGGGGCGTTCAGTGAAGGAAGCGGGAGGGGTGGTCCACTCCGACTTCGAAGAACAATTTATAAAAGCTGAAGTCACAGATTGGAAGAAACTGATCAAGGCCGGAAGGTGGAAAAAAGCAAAAAACGAAGGAGCAATAAACACGGTTGGGAAAGATTATCAAGTTCAAGACGGAGACGTAATAGAATTCAAAATTTAAAAACTAAAATATGAGATTTTACAAAGTAAGTTTTTTAGTACCGCAATCTTTAAAGGACGAAGAAGTCCAAAGCATTATTTCTGAAGCTGAAAAGATAATTCAGGACCAAAACGGAATTCTTTTGGAAGAACGAGAAAAAGAAAAAGCAAAACTCGGTTACGAAATAAAAGGAACGAACCATGTTTTTCTCGTTTCCATTAAGTTCCAAGTAGAAGAAGAGGATGTGACGGATATAAAAAAGAAGCTTCAAGAAAAAGAAAACATCTTAAGAGTCTTGCTGGAAAGAAAAAGGGAAAAAGCAGAAAAAAGAAAAAGAGAAGTTCGTCCAAAATCACCTGAGAAAAAAACGAGTGAAAAGAAAACAAAGGTCGAGCTTAAAGAGATAGAAGAAAAATTAGAAGAAATTTTAGATGAATCTTAATAAGGTCATAATTTTAGGGAGGGTGACCCAAGACCCGGAGCTGAGAAATACTCCTTCGGGAACTTCGGTCTGCTCTTTCAGCGTAGCCACCAACAGGGTGTGGAATGATAGACAAACCGGAGAAAAACAACAAGACACTGAGTTTCACAATGTGGTAGCATGGAGAAGGTTGGGTGAAATTGCCTCTCAGTACTTATCAAAAGGCTCCTTGGTGCTGGTTGAAGGAAGGCTGCAAACAAGAAAATGGGAGGACTCCTCCGGCAACCCAAGACAACGAACCGAAATCGTCGCCGACAACATTCAACTTCCTCCTAAAAGCATGGGGGGAGAAACAACGCCTACCCGCCGCCCCAAAAAACAAAAAAAGGTAAGAAGCAAGGACGACATCCCCGTCATTGAAGAGGATGAAGAAATGGAAGAAAACGAAGAAGATATAGACGTCGACGAAATACCATTTTAAGAAATTTAAAAAATCAATTAGAAATTAATTTACGCAAAGCGTAGATATGGATTGTTATTTTTGCAAAAGAAATATTCAAGAAATAGACTGGCAGAATGTAAAACTTCTAAGAAGATTTATAACCAGTCTGGGAAAAATTAAAAAAAGAGACAAAACCGGTCTCTGTAGAAAACACCAAAGAGACACTTCCAAAGCGATAAAAAGAGCAAGACATATGGGTCTCCTCTCTTCTACTTCAAAGTTCCCAAAATAATTGAAATTCCCAAAATAAAAGAACCCGCTTCTAGGCGGGTTCTTTAGAAGAACTAACGGAAGTAGAAAAAGTCTTTTCCCTCCTCTACTGTGCGGGACACTATTTTCGTGAAGTGCCCCTTGCCCGCTTTCCTTTCATGCCTCTTGCCGGCGTTGCGGGCAACGACGACAAGATACACCTTGTCTGACTGCCAGTCGCAGCCAGGTTTTAGACACTTGGCTCGATATTTCCTTCTTTTCATATTGCCCTCCTTTGTTTCAGACTAACTATCTCCTTTAAAAAAGTCAAATAAAAAAGCCCGAACCAACTTTAGTTTCGGGCCTTCTCTCTCCAAGCATCTAAAAAAGATATTAGCAATCTGAACCTGTCCGGATGTCTCCGAATGTGGCTCAAAGAACTTCGGAGGGGAAAAACTCTCCAAAGCTGGGTGCGGGCAAAACGAGCGTGGCGGGAGCAAAGAACCACCAAACCCAGCTTATCCACATCCAGCGTAGACATCTCTTCCGCAGTGCCCTCGCGGGAGCACTGGGTGCATTTCCAAACCAGCTTGTCATTTTTAACCACCGGCCTGGAAGCGGTATCAAGGTTAATCCTTGACATATTCACCTCCTTTCTTGTTTTTGTAAAATAACAGCTGGGAAAAGAAAAGTCAAACAAAAAAACGGTTTTTATGGACCGTTTTTTTTACTCTTCTTCTTCTTTTTCCTCTACTTGACTCATTATTTTTTCTTTTACCTTTTCCTGTAGTTTTTCGTTTTCTTTTAGTTTTTCTTTTGCGTTCTGCATTCCCTGTCCCAGTTTCTTATCATCAAAGTAATACCAGCTTCCTTTTCTATTTAAAATATCATATTTAAGACCTGTTTTAATAAGATCGGCGGTATAAGAAATGCCCTCGTTGTAGTAGATATCAAACTCAGCCGTTTTGAAAGGTGCAGCTACTTTGTTTTTAACCACTTTGGCCTTAACTCTGTTTCCCACAATGTCATCTCCCGATTTGATTTTTGCCCTTCTGCGTAAACTGATCCTCACAGAGGAATAAAACTTAAGGGCCAACCCTCCCGAAGTTGTTTCCGGATTACCATAGCTTTGAACTTTCATTCTAGTCTGATTCAAAAAAGCAACCGATGTTTCCCGCTTGGAAACCAAACTGGCCAATTTACGTAAGGCCTGGCTCATCAATCGAGCTTGAAGTCCGATTTGAAAATTACCGATTTCTCCATCTATTTCTCCCTTGGGAGTTAAAGCGGCAACGGAGTCAACAACCACCACATCCACCCGTCCTGACTTAACAAGGGTTTCCACTATTTGAAGAGCTTCTTCTCCAGAGCCCGGTTGAGAAATGAGAAGCTCATCCACATCAACCCCTATCTTCTTTGCATAACTCGGGTCTAAAGCATGTTCGGCATCTACAAAGGCAGCCACTCCTCCGCCCTTTTGTGCTTCTGCTACAATATGAAGAGCCAAAGTTGTTTTTCCGCTTGCATTAGGTCCATAAATTTCTATCACTCTTCCTTTCGGGATACCGCCAATACCCAAAGCGGCGTCAAGAGAAATGGATCCTGTGGGAATAGCGTCTACATCAGAGGCGCGAACCTCTTTCAGTTTCATTATCGCACCTTCTCCAAACTTATGTTTTATTTCATCAATCGCTTCTTCAAGTTCTTTGTCTTTTTCTTTCTTTTTTGCCATATAGCTTATTATATCATATCCTCTTCGTCAAAAAAATCTTCCCCCAGATCATCCTCCTGGTTTTGCTTGGAGATAAGAACTTTTCTAGCTTTTCCACTGCGGGCGGAACCAACCACTCCTTCAGCCTCCAGCATATCCAAAATGCGGGCTGCTCTAACATAACCTATCTGCAGCCTTCTTTGTAAAAGAGAAGCCGATCCTTTTTGAGAACGAACAACAATCTCTCTTGCCTCACCAAGCAAAGGATCTTTTTCCATGCCGTCTATCATTTCCGACCCGGCTTCCCTGTCTTCAATAAAATCTTTAAGCCGCAGCGAAGCTTCATCTTCAGCCGGCAAAGCTTCCGCCATCTTAACCTCCACCCAGTCCATAACGCTTTTAACCTCTTCTTCGGAGACGTAAGGTCCTTGAACACGAAGAGGTTTTACTCTTTTCGGAGATAAGAAAAGAAGATCTCCCGCTCCTAAAAGTTTTTCAGCTCCGCTCATATCTAAAACAGTCCGGGAATCAGTCTGAGTAGGAAGCTGAAAACTGATCCGAGAAGTAATATTGGCCTTGATAAGCCCTGTTATAACCTCAACGGAAGGACGCTGAGTAGCCACAACTAAATGAATTCCCACCGCCCGCGCCATCTGAGCAATTCTTACTATTTTAGACTCCAATTCCTTTCCTCGGGCAACCATTAAATCTGCCAACTCATCAATTATGAGAACGATAGAAGGCATCTTGTCTTTTTCTTTGTTCTTGGCCACTTTCTGGTTGTAGGAATAGATGTTCCGGCTGTTTTCTCCGGAAAGAATCTTAAACCTTCTCTCCATCTCTTCCACCAACCAAGTAAGAACATTTATGGTTTTATCCGAGTCCGAGATAATAGGACAAAGAAGATGAGGTAACTCCTTGTAGGTGGAGAACTCAACTCGTTTGGGGTCAATCAAGATCAAACGAAGATCAGAAGGCTCGTTCCGATAAAGAAGAGAAAGAATAAGGGAGTTTAAAAACACCGTTTTCCCGGTACCGGTGGCGCCGGCTACCAAAAGGTGCGGCATCCGCGCAATGTCCTTTATTACAACTTCTCCAGCCACGTCCTTGCCCAAGGCAAAAGGAAGACCAAGGTCCTTGTTTTTAAAATCCGAAGTTGAAAGAAGTTCTTTCAACCCAACAGTGCTTCTTTTTTCGTTTGGCACTTCAATTCCCACCAAAGACTTTCCTGGAATAGGAGCTTCTATCCTAACCGGATGAGCAGCCAAAGCCAGAGCTAAGTTGTTGGAAAGACCCGTAATTTTGGAAAGCCTTACTCCTTTGGGAGGTCTCAAGGTGTATTGAGTAACCGTCGGTCCGGTATTAGCCCCCGTCATTTTGACATCAATCTCGAAGTTGTCAAAAGTTCTTTTAATAATTTCAGCCTGCTTTCCGGTATCTTGACGAGCTTTTTTCTTTTCTACCTCGTCCAAAAGTTCCAAGGGGGGAAGCCCCGTCTTCACCCCGCTGCCTAAAACAGGTTTTCCCGGTTCTTCTTCCTCTTCCTTTTTCTTCTTTTTTTCTTTTATTTTTTGTTTTTGAGGTTCAACCTCCAAAACTTTGAAATTAGATGGAGAAAAAAGACCGCTTACCTTTTCCTTGAGTTCTTTTTTCTCTTCCTCTTCCAAAAGAGCGTTTTCAATGATGTGCCATAAAGCGGCGGAACTTAAAAAAACAAGTATTAAAAAAGTAAAAAAGGAAACAAGCTCTCCAAAAAGAGTAACCAGTTTCTCCCCCTCCCAAGCTCCAAAAGAGCCGCCAGAAAGAGACGGCATCCTAAGAACCGTAAGAAGGCCGGCTACCGCAGAAATAAGAATAAACCCTCCCAGAAGAGCAACCCAAATCTGTTTTTTGGGAACCCACAAAAAAACGACTCCATATATTAAGAAAATGAAAGGAGAAAGATACGTTCCTTGGCCAAAAAAAGAAAAGAGGTTGGAAGAAACCACCTCTCCTCCTCTTCCCGCTAAATCAAAAAAACTCAAAAAGGAGATAAGGGCCAAAAGAAACATCAAAGAAGACAGGACATACCTTTTGATCCGCCCCGGAACATTTAAAACGGCCCTTACCCCAGCAACCAGCGCCTCCCCTACAAAAAGGAAAGCCTTTTGCCACAATGGTTTTTTCTTCTTTCTACCCATAAAAATACTTTACTCCTCTTCTTTTTTTGTGGGAAATCCGGTTCCAACTGGAACCAATTTCCCAACGATAACGTTTTCTTTAGGCCCCCTTAGAGGATCTTCTTTGCCTCGCAAACAAGCATCTATTAAAACCTGCGAGGTGCGTTGAAAAGAAGCAGCAGAAAGAACACTGTCTGAGTTCAAAGAAACCTTGGATACCCCGAGTATAAGGGGGCTGGCCTCTCCTTTCTTTTTTCCTTTACCTAGTTTTTCGTTCGCTTCTTTTAGGCTGGCTTTACTGGTTATCTCTCCGGGAAGAAAAGAGGTATCCCCCGGATCCGTTATCTTAACCCTGGAAAACATCTCCCCTATCACTACTTCCAAGTGTTTGTCATGAATGGTAACACCTTGCGAGGTGTAGATTTTTTGTGCTTCGTTAAGCAGATAACTTCTAGTATGTTCTTCACCTCTGAGCTTAAATAACTCATCCGGATTAATGCTTCCCAAACAAAGTGGTTCTCCTTTTTCCACCTTGTCTCCTGCTTCAACCGTGATTCTTCTGCTTTCCGGTATCTTGTATTTTATTATATCAGATTTGGCTCCTTTTTTCTTCGAGGCGGGATCGGGTTTTATCTCAACCACATTATCTTTGACGGAAACAACCTTGCCAAAAACCTTGGAAACAACAGCTTTTCCTTTCGGATCCCTCCCTTCAAAAATTTCTTCCACCCGGGGAAGGCCCTGAGTTATGTCGGTGTCACCCGCAACTCCGCCCGTGTGAAAAGTACGCATGGTAAGCTGAGTTCCCGGCTCTCCGATACTTTGAGCTGCCACAACACCGACCGCCTGACCGATATCAACCATCTCATCCAAACCCATGTCCCATCCGTAACATTTTTGACACACCCCTCTTAAAGTTTTACAGCTCAAGGGAGAACGGACTTTCACTTTTTTAATCCCCTGCTCTTCCATCTCATCCGCCTCCTCCCATTGAATTATTTCTCCTTTTTTAACAATAGTTTCCCCCTTTTTCCCTTTAACGGTTTCAAGGGAAACACGACCCGCCACCTTTTGTCCGAAATTCTGCCCTAGTTTTTTGGCGTCTTCCAGGAAAATTTCTTTACCTTCCTTATCCCCGCAGTCTTCCTCCCTTACAATCACGTTGTGAGCAACATCTACAAGTCTTCTGGTTAAATAACCGGCCTTGGCTGTACCGAGAGCCTTGTCGGAAATTCCCTTCCGAGATCCATGGGTGGAGATAAAGTATTCCAAAACCTTAAGTCCTTCCTTAAAAGAACTTTTAACAGGAAGTTCAATCGTCTCCCCCGAAGGACTAGCCATTAGGCCCCTCATCCCACCAATTTGAACCGGCTGAACCCAGGAACCTCTTGATCCGGAGTCGGGAATGATAAAAACGGGAGAGTGTTTACTCAATCTTTTGGGAACGATTTCTTCTATCTTCTGCTTCGCCTCTGTCCAGGTTTCAATGATTCTTTCTTTTTCTTCGTCAGGGCTCAAAAGACCTTTTTCAACTAATTTCTTTGCTTTCTCAACCTTCTTTTCCGCTTCTTCCACAATCTCTTTCTTTTCCTCGGGTACTACAAAATCATCCATGCCTAAAGAAATACCGCTGTCCATGGCATACTTAAAACCAAGGTCCTTTATTTCACTCACTATCTCACCCGCTTTTTCTTTTTTGTAATTTTTAATTATATTCCAAGTTATTTTTGAAAGATCACCGGAGTCAACTTTCTTATTCCAGTAAAAACTCTCTTCAGGCAGCACGTTGTTAAAGATAATACGACCCACAGAAGTTTCCAAAAGTTTTTCCTCGGGCTGTAAACCCTTGATCTTTTTTTCTATTAAAGGAGAATAAACTTTTATCTTAGCTCTCAAGTCAACCAAACCGCTTTCATAAGCAAGGCGGGCCTCTTTCTTGTCGTGAAACACTTTCCCCTCCCCTTCAGTTCCTTCTTTGAAGGTGGTAAGCCAGTAATTGCCCATAATCATGTCTTGAGAAGGATTTATAATAGGCTTGCCGTGAGCAGGCTTTAAAAGGTTTCTTGAGGAAACCATAAGCTCTCTTGCCTCTTTTTGGCCTTCTTCTGACAAAGGAAGATGCAGAGCCATCTGGTCCCCGTCAAAGTCAGCATTAAAAGCAGAACACACCAAAGGAGGTATTCTTATCGCCTTTCCTTCTATCAAAACAGGTTTAAAAGCCTGAATTGAAATCCTGTGCAGAGTCGGGGCCCTGTTTAACAAAACGTATTTGCCCTTCACCACTTCTTCCAAAACTGCCCAAACTTCATCCGTTGCTTTTTCTATCAGTTCTTTGGCGCCTCTAACATTGTAAGCGATCTCTCTTTCTAAAAGTTCTCTTATAACAAACGGTTTGAATATTTCAAGAGCCATCTCTTTGGGAACACCGACTGTATCCAAGGGAAGATTTGGCCCCACCACGATTACCGAACGACCCGAGTAGTCCACCCTTTTTCCAAGAAGATTTCTTCTGAATCTCCCTTCTTTTCCTTTCAAAATGTCGGCCAAGCTTTTTAGCGGTCTTTTTCCTCCTGCAGCAGGACGGGTAACCGTTGAAGATTTCATTCCGTTGTCGATCAAAGCATCAACCGCTTCTTGAAGCATCCTCTTTTCATTGCGGACGATAACTTCCGGAGCAGAAATCTTAAGAAGATATTTGAGCCGGTTGTTTCTGTTTATTACCCGGCGGTAAAGATCGTTCAAATCGGAGGAGGCATATCTTCCTCCATCAAGTTGAACCATTGGCCTCAATCCCGGAGGTAAAACAGGTAAAACTTTTAAAAACATGTTTTCCGGACTGACATCAGCTTTTTCCAAGCCTTCGAAAAACTTAAGACGTCTTAAAACTTTATCCCTGCGGGAAGAAGGAGCTTCTGCAGCTTCTTTTTTCAGCTTTTTGATTTCTTCCTTGAGATTTACATCTTTAAACAAATCGTAAATAGCTTCCGCTCCAGTTTTCGCCTCAAACGCCTCTCCGTATTTCAAACTAAGTTTTCGATATTCAACCTCGGAAAGAATATTTAAAACCTTCAGTTTTTCAACTTCATCAACCGCTCTTCCTCGAGCTTTCTTGATTTTTCTAATCCTATCCTTTAATTCTTTTTCATTGTTTTTAAACTCTTTTTTAGCTTCCTTCACCTCCTCCTTGTACTCCTCTTGAATCTCGTCTAAAATCTCTGTCTTATTTTCTTCCGAGACACTGGTGATGATATAAGCAACGAAATATGTCACCTTGGAAAGATCTCTCCGGGAAACGTTAAGAACCATTCCCATCCGAGAAGGAATGCTTCTTAAAAACCAAATATGAGCCACTGGAGAAGCAAGCTCTATATGCCCCATCCTTTCCCTTCTCACCCGGCTGCTTGTTATTTCAACTCCGCACCGATCACAGACTATACCCTTGTAGCGTCTTCCTTTGTATTTCCCGCAGTAGCATTGATAATCCTTGCTAGGACCAAAAATCCTTTCACAAAACAAACCGTCTTTTTCCGGTTTCAGTGTACGATAATTTATAGTTTCCGGTTCCAAAACCTCACCGTTGGACCAAGAGCGGATTTCTTTCGGACTGGCAAGTTTAATTTTAACCGACTCAAAATTTTCAGTGTTCATAAAAAAGAGTTAATTATTATTCCTTTTCGATAATAATATCCAGTCCCAAAGCTTTTATCTCGTTTAAAAGCAGGTTGAAAGAAGCGGGAACGGTCGGAGTTTTAATCTTTTCTCCCCGCAGAATTGACTTGTAGGCAGCTGCCCGGCCCAAAACATCATCGGACTTTATGGTAAGCATTTCCTGCAGAGTGTAAGCTGCGCCGTATCCTTCCAGGGCCCAAACCTCCATTTCTCCGAATCTTTGCCCTCCGAACTGAGCCTTCCCTCCCAAAGGCTGCTGCGTGATAAGGGAATAGGGGCCTATCGAGCGCATGTGTAATTTATCTTCAGCCATGTGATCCAACTTCATCATATACATACACCCCACCGTTATTCTATCCTGAAAAGGTTCTCCGGTCATCCCGTCATAAAGAATCATTTTACCATCTTTGCTGTAGCCGGCTTTTTCAAGCTCCCCCCTTATGTCCTCAACTGTAGCTCCAGAAAAACAGGGGCTTACTGCTCTGTATCCTAGTTTCTCAGCTGCCAGTCCGAGATGGGCCTCTAGTATCTGCCCCAGATTCATTCTTTTAATAACACCTTGGGGATTTAAAACCACATCAATCGGTCTTCCATCTTCAGTGAAGGGCATGTCTTCTTCAGGAACGATTTCGGTAATAACACCCTTGTTTCCGTGGCGGTTGGCGATCTTATCACCTTCAGTCAATTTTCTTCTTTGAGCCACCTCCACGTCAATTTGCTTTATCACGCCGGGATCCAGCCTATTGCCTTTCTCCCGGGAAAAAATCTGAATATCTTTTACCTTCCCCTCCTCACCGTGCTTTAAAGAGAGGGAGGTGTTTTTCACTCTTTTTGCCTTTTCTCCAAAAATCGCCTTCAAAAGACGTTCTTCCGCAGTAAGAGTTTCCTTTTCTCTCGGAGAAACCTTGCCCACTAAAATATCGCGGGAGTCAACTTTGGAGCCGACCCTAATAATTCCCTCCTCGTCCAAATTAGCCAGCTTTTCGGAGCTGACGTTTGGAATGTCGTAAGTGGTTTGCTCAGGACCAAGCTTAGTGTCTCTTACATGACAAGTGAAACTTCTGACTCTAATCGAAGTAAAAACATCGTCTTTTAAAAGTCTTTCTGAAACAACAACTGCATCTTCAAAATTGGCTCCGCCCCAAGACATAATAGCTACTAAAAGATTTTTACCTATAGCCAGTTTTTCTTCGGCAATTGCTCCTCCTTCGGCCAATACGTCCCCCTTTTCAACTTTTTGACCCTTGTCTACCACCGGACGCTGATGGAAGGAAGAGTTTTTATTGGACTGAACGAATCTTCCTAAAATATATTCTTCCGTTATTTCTTTGCCTTGTTCGTTTTCACCTCTTACAACAATATGCCTGCCGTCAACTTCAACCACCTCCCCTCCGTGAGCCGCCCTTGTCTGCAGCCCTGAGTCGCGAGCGATCCTTTCTTCCACTCCGCTTAAAACCAAAGGGGGTTCGGGATCAACAAGGGGAAGAGACTGTCTTTGCATGTTGGAACCCATTAAAGCTCTGTTGGCGTCGTTGTTTTGTTGAAAAGGGACACAGGCCGGAGCCACAGAAAGTATCTGCTCCGGAGAAACATCGGCGTATTCAACTTCTTCTTTATCTATCATTCCCGCCTCCGCTTTTATTCTCGCCCTCACCCTGTCTTCAGTGATATTCCCCTCATCATCTGTAGGAACCAACCCGGAAGCGATAATCACTTCTTCTTCTTCAAAAGCGTCAAGGTATTCAACTTCGTCGGTCAACCTGCCGTTTTTCACCTTAAAGTAGGGAGTTTCAATGAATCCGAGATCGTTAACCCGGGCATAAAGAGAAAAATGATTGATTAAGCCAACGTTTTGACCTTCCGGAGTTTGGATGGGGCAAATTCTTCCGTAATGCGAGGGTCTCACGTCCCGAACGTCAAAGCCGGCTCTTTCGTTAGTCAACCCTCCCGGGCCCTTGGCAGTCACCCTTCTTTTATGCTCTATCTCAGCTAAAGGATTCTCATTGTCCATGAATTGACTCATCTGCCCCGTGGCAAAAAACGACTGCACCCTGCCCATAAAAGCACGGGGGTTGATCAGATCGGAAGGGTCCGTATCGCTGGAGCTGCGGGAAGCCATTCTGTCTTTAACCACCCTTTCCATTCTTCGAAGACCGACCCTCATGTCGCTGCACAAGAGTTCGGTAAAGACTCTGACCCTTCTGTTGCCCAAGTGATCTATCACATCTTCTTTGGCTGTTGGATCGTTGTTCAATCTTATAATCTCCTTTACCACCTCCAAAAGATCCTCTTTGGTAAGAGTTCTTTCTTCTAAAGTAATCGCCTCCTTCAGGTCTTTCTTGTCGGGAGCAAGTTCAGGCAGCCTCTGCCACGTCTTCCATCTACCTACCTCTCCCAAGTCATAACGACGGGGGTTGGAAAACATATTGTCCACTAATTCCTTGGCTATCTCGGCTGTAGCCCTCTCCCCCGGCCTCAACCGACTGTGAAGTTCCAAAAGAGCCTCCTTTTGGTTTTTAGCGGAATCTTTCTCCAATGTTTTTTCAATGTAGTTTACCTCTCCCAGTTTAGTAACTTCCTTGCAGTATTCTTTTATCTCATTATTTTTCCATCCGAAAGCCTTGAGTAAAGTTGTAGCCGGGAGGCGCCTTCTTCGATTCACTCTGGCAGCTAGGAAACCGCTCCAGTGGGTGGAAAACTTTATCCAGGCCCCTCGGTCCGGAATTATCTTGGCTCCGAAAACCTTCTCTCCCCTCAAAAGTCTCGCGTTAAAAAATACGCCCGGGGAGCGTATAAGCTGAGAGATGGCTACTCTTTCTATTCCGTCAATAATAAAAGTTCCTCTTTTCGTTAGAAGAGGAAAATTACCAAGGAGGACATCTTGGCTTTTGGTTTTTTTTGTTTTTAAATCCTCGAGCTTGGTTTTTATTCTCAAAGGCGCCTCAAAAGAAGCGTTGTTTCTTTTGGCTGCTGCTCCATCCTTGTACTTAGGCTCTTCAAGGTAGAAATCTTCAATGTGGAGAGCTAATTTTTTACCGGTATAGTCTTTTATGGGAGAAACTTCGTCAAAAAGATTTTTTAGATCTTCTTCCCAGAGCTTCTTCCAGCTTCTTTTTTGGAGGGTGAGAAGGTTGCTTAAAGGAAGTTTATGTTTGGTTCTTGAAAAATCCTTTGTTTTCATAACTTAAAATAAAGTTTTAAAAAGGAGCAATGATTAAACAAAAAGCCACTCCCAAAAAGAGAGTTTACGGCTTCCTATTTTTTTAATCTTTTTCTTTTTCCCGAATATGTTTTAATATTAAACCCTGAAAGAATCTTTGTCAAGGCCGTAATTCAACTTGACATTTCCTCAAGCATTTTGAGAGTTTTCACCACCACATCGGGGTTTAAAGAAATGGAGCCTATCTTCTCCTCCAACAAAAAGTGGGCAAATTCAGGGTAATCACTTGGAGCCTGTCCGCAAATACCCGAATACTTGTTTTCCTTTCTGCAGCTTCTTATTACCCGGGAGACCGCTTTTTTAACCGCCTTGTTTCTTTCGTCAAAAATTGGAGCCACCTTGGTCGTATCCCGGTCAACCCCCAAAACGAGCTGCGTCAAATCATTGGTCCCGATACTCATCCCGTCAAAAATTTCTAGGAACTCTTCCGCTAAAAATACATTGGACGGCACCTCGCACATCACATACACCTTAAGGTTCTCTCCCCTTTCAAGACCGCTTTCCCTAATTAATTTTAAAACCTTTTTTCCTTCCTCCACCGTCCGACAGAAAGGAACAAGAAGTGAAATATTTTTCAAGCCGAACTCATTTCTTACTCTTTTAATAGCGGCACATTCCATTTTAAAAGCGGGCTTGAACTCTTCATCCAAGTACCGGCCCGCCCCGCGAAAACCGATCATCGGATTGGCTTCTTTTTCCTCAAAAAGCTCCCCTCCGACTAAGTTTCTGTACTCATTGGTTTTGAAGTCCGAAAACCGAACGATAACCTCTCCGGGCCAAAAAGCAGCCGCTATTTGAGCAATTCCTTCCGCCAGCTCCTTAACAAAGTATTCTTTTTTGTCTTCATGTTCTATGGTAATCTCTTCAATTTCTTTTACGATTTTTTCCAGCTTGTTTTTTTCTTTCCGAGAAGAAGAACTTGAAACTTTCGACTTCAACTCTTTAAAGCTATTCAAGGCTAAAGGATGAACTTTTATCTTTTCGGCAATAATAAATTCTTCCCTGGCCAAACCGACTCCTTCAACCGGAAGAAAGGAAAGGGAGAAAGCGCTTTCGGGGGCCCCGATATTCATCATAATCTTGGCTCCGAAATCCGGGATTTCTTCCAGGTTAAACTCTTCCACCTTGAAATCAACCTTTCCTTTAAAAACTCTACCCTTCATGCCGTGGGTGCAGTCGACTGTTATCTCTCCTTCTTTCTTAAGGTCTTTTGTAGCGGTGCCCGTTCCCACAATGCAGGGAATACCCATCTCTCTTGAAACTATCGCCGCATGGCAAACCTTGGAGCCCTCCTCTGTTACGATAGCGGAGGCCATTCTCATAAGAGGCACCCAGTCCGGATCCGTCATCTTGGTGACTAAAACATCTCCCTTTTTAAACTTATCCGAGTTGGAAACTTCTTTTATAATCTTCGCTTTTCCCCACCCTATCTTGTCCCCAATAGCTATCCCTTCCAAAATCGGATCTTCATCAGTTTGAAGTTTGTACTCCCTGTAAGTCGTTTTCTTTTCAGGCGTGTGGACTGTTTCCGGACGGGACTGGACAATAAAAAGATCTCCTGTCTCACCGTCTTTCGCCCACTCTATATCCTGCGGCCGACCGTAGTGTTTTTCGATAATAACGGCCCAGCGGGCCAAAGTTAAAATCTCCTCTTTGTCAAGTGTAAATCGTTTTTGATCTTCCTCCTTGACTTTTTTTTCCACCAAACCGGACTTTTTACGGCCATGAACCAGTTTTTTCTTTTTTGTTCCCAGGTTTTTTAAAATGATGGAGTCGTATTCTTCCAAAGTCGGTTTGAAAATGTAAAACTCATCAGGGGTCACCTTGCCTTGAACAATCATCTCCCCCACCCCCCAGGTGGAGTTAATCAAAACCACCTTGTCAAAACCCGTTTCGGTGTCAACGGTAAACATCACACCCGAAGAAGCACTACTTGAAGCGACCATTTTCTGCACCCCGATAGAAAGAGCAAACTCCAAATGAGAAATACCTTTTTCTTCCCGGTAAGCGATAACCCTGTCGTTGAAAGTCGAAGCCAAACACTCCTTGACCGCCTCCAAAAGGTCTTTTTTTCCTTTTACATTTAAGAGGGTTTCAAACTGTCCGGCAAAAGAATCAGTGGGAGCGTCTTCAGCCACCCCGGAAGAGCGCACGGCAACGGAAACTCTTTTTTCCCCGTGCTCTTCTCCCAGTTTTTTGTAGGCTTCGAAAATTTCTTTCCGCAAGTTATCTGAAAAGTTGGCTTTTAAAAAAAGATGCCGCGCCTTTTTACCAAGCTTTTGCAAATCGCTTATCTTGTCGACATCAAAGCGTGAAAAAAGGTTTTTTAAATCTTTTTCTATCTCATTTTCTTTTACTACTTCCCAATAAAAATCCGTGGTAAGAGCGAATCCGCCCGGAACCCTCACCCCCTTATTGTCAAGCTCTCTTATCATTTCTCCTAACGAAGCGTTTTTACCCCCCACCAGAGGAATATCTGCATAAGAAATGTTTTTAAAATCCTTAATGTAATTCATTTTATTTGTTTTTTAGTAATGTTAAAGCGTCAACCGCGTCAGACACTTCGAAGAAGTTGGGAATTTTCTCCCTTTCTAAAATAGAAATCCCTCCCCTGGAAAGAACACCCCCCATAAAACAAGCAACAATCACCTTGCGGGGATACTTTCTTTTCAAACTGCATAAAACTTCGGCGTTTTTCTCCGGTTCGGTCATTATCTGAGGAGTTTGAATGGCAAGCACCGCCCCAATATCATTTTGTTTTAAAACGGCTTCTACAGCCACCTCGTACCTTCGAGCCCCCGCATCACCCACTATATCCAAAGGGTTGCTCCGGGAAAAACCGGAATGCATGATTTCACTTTTCTTTAAAGCCTCGGTCGTTTCAGAGGTTAAATTCCCAAGATGAAGGCCTCTTTTTTCTGCGTAGTCAGCGGCTAAAATCCCCGCCCCCCCTCCGTTGGTTACAACCGCCAGCTTGCCTGAAAACTCATTCTGCCAGCTTAACGCCTTGGCTCCGTTAATCAGCTGCCTTAGGGTGTTTACTTCTTTTGCTTTTTCCTGTCGGAAAACAGCCGAATATATTTCGCTTTCTCCGGTCATGGAAGCCGTATGGGAAGAAGCAGCTTTTTGACCGGCTTCGGTTTTTCCGCCCTTAAGAATTAAAACGGGCTTTTGTTGTGCAGCTTTTCTTAAAGAGCGTCGGAAACGCTTACCGTCATTAACACCCTCCAGATAAACAGCCGCCACCTTCGTTTTTTCGTCCCGCCTTAGGTAGTCCAAAAAGTCAGAAAGACCAAGCCCCGCCCCGTTGCCGTAGGAAATAATGCTTGAAAAACCATACCTTTCACCCTTGGCTTCTCCCACCACAGCGTCAATAAGGGCTCCGGATTGGGAAATAAAGCCGATTCCTCCAGGATTGGGGGAAAGAGGGGCGAAACTAGCGTTTAAATCGGTGTGGGGCCTTATAACGCCCAAGCAGTTGGGGCCAACAAGGTTTACATTTCCCTCTTTGCATATTTTCACCACTTCTTCCTGAAGCTTTTGTCCTTTTTCGCCCGTTTCAGCAAAACCGGCCGAGATGACAATAATGGATTTAACCCCTTTTCTTACCGCCTGACGGGCAACCTCTGGCACTCCGCTGGCAGGGATGGCTATAACAGCCAGTTCCACATCTTCTTTTATCTTTTCGATTGTAGGCAGAGTGGTCCTTCCAAAAAAACTTTTCTTTTTTAGGTTGACAAAATATATTTTTCTTCTTTTTTCTCCCCCAATCAGGTTCTTGCAAATCCCAAGACCGACAGAACCCGGCCTGTCGGTAGCCCCTATAACAGCCACTGATTTTGGATTAAAAATAGATTTCATATTAAAAGTTTAGCGTCAACGACACGTACCTTTTCGGAATTCGCAATCACCGGGTTAAAATCAACCTCTTTAATTTCCTCCTCTTTTAAGGAAAGTTCGGAAAGTTTAATCAATATCTGAGCTAAACTGTCCAAATCAACCGGTTCTTTTCCCCTAAAACCCTTTAAAACCTTAAAGCCTTTTATCTCCCGCATCATTTCCAAGGCATCATCTTTTTTCAAGGGAGCCGCTCTGAAGCTTACATCCTCCAAAACTTCGACAAAAATACCGCCCAGACCGAAAAGAATCACGGGGCCGAAGGTTTGATCTCTTTTCATGCCCATAACCAGCTGTCTGCCTTCCATCTCCTTTTGGATCAAAACACTCCCCATCTTCTGAAGCTTCTCCCAAGCGTCTTCCAACTCCTCTTTTGTTCTAATACCCAATTTTACCCCCTCACGTTCGGTGCGGTGGATAATTTCACTTGAGGCGGTTTTTAAAACAACCGGCCATCCTATCTCTTCCGCCCACTTTAAAGCTTCTTTTTTATCAGAAAAAACTCTTCCCTTGACCATCGGAATCTGATAAAGGCT
>CAZTOB010000012.1:0-14558 GCA_964615425.1 uncultured Candidatus Saccharibacteria bacterium
AGTTTTTCTTGTTCTCCTTTTTCAAAAAAGTAATACTCTGTCTCCTGCGTTATAAAACGATTGTAATACAAAATTTTAACGGCCGGACCTAAAAGAGAAAACAATTTGATTAAAGTTTTGAAAAAACCTTCTCTTTTAAAGTTCAACTTTATCCCCGTAATATAAATTTTAAGGGGACTCCACCCCCTTTTGGGGTTTGCCATCGCCAACCTCCCCCCGGGCTTTAACACTCTTTTAAATTCTTGCAATACAAAGTCGTGTTTTTCTTCAGGAATCGCGTAAAGAACATTATTGCAGCTTATCTTATCAAAACTATTATCCTCAAAAGGAAGTTTTTCCACCAAATTGGAATGAACAAGCTCTAATTTTTCATCTTTTTCCCGGCAGACCTCCAGGGCTGCCTGGGAAAAGTCCAATCCAACAACCTCTCCTCCTCTTTCTTTAAGCTTTAAAACCAAATTACAGGTTCCGCAACCGGCTTCTAGTATTCTATCTCCACTTTTCACCTTTAAGGCGTCGCAGATGCTTTTTAATAACTCCTGATAAGGGATTAGAAGGTTTAAAACGTCATAAACTTTGAAGTATTTTTTCCAAAAGTCGGTGTCAAGCATAAAAGTCTTTTAAACTTTTCTTATACTACCACCTTCCTAAAAGTTTTTCAAAGGAAATTCCGTCTAACAATGTGAGCGCAGAACAAAACTTACCTGCATAAAACTGGCGGCTGTGATGGTTTAGGGTTTGATTTAATTTTAGACCTTAGCCCGAAGCTGTTACAACATTCACACATAATTCCGTCGGTATAATTAAAGTTCAATATTTTTTAAATAAAAAAGACCCGGCAAACGATCACCGGGTCTCCATCCAACGCTAAGAGATAACGATCTCTATTTCTCCCTGCAGGGCCCAGGAAAGAAACTCCCGGAGGCTGAGGCTTCGTTCTTCTTCGTCCAGAAGATCGAAGACAATATCCTTAGGTCTAACGCCACCGAGAACATCAGGGCGAACCCCCTTTCTAACCCGAGGCTTCACTCTTATCCTCTCCGGCTCAGATCGTCTCTCAGACTTACCCTTCCCTTTTCTAATACACCGGCCGCAGATGAATCTTTCGACTCTTTCATCTTCCGAAGGAGCAGAACTTGACACCTTCTCCCCTTCTGCGTCCTCGTAATACTCCAAGCATTCTGTGCATAGGTACATCTCATCCTCCTTGGGTCTAAATGTTTCACATGAACTAATTTCAAGTTAACAAAATTAAAAAGAAAATCAACAGTTTTAAAACAAAAACTCACCAAACAGTGAGTTTTTATCTTTAACTTTTCATTTTTGACTCCAATCTTTTACGCGACATTCGAACTTTAATCATCAAAAATAGTTATTTTAAAATAAAAGCACTTTGCCAATCGTGACAAAGTGCCGAATAAATTCGTGAGCAGTTTTGACCACTTGCTCAGGTGGACTAAACTATCCTTCTAGATTGCTGTATTCCTCTCCGCAATCTAGACACTGGAAGGTCTTCAGCCAGCCTCCCTGGCTGTCATGATGCCGGCTGATTTCTTGACGCCGCTTACTCCCGCACTTGGGACAAGGGGCGTCAAGTCCTATTTGAATCTTCTTACTCTCTGCCATATCTTTCACCTCCTTGAGGTATAGCGCGTCTCTATCATCTTAATTTAATTAAACAGCAAAATTAATGAATGTCAAAAAACTTTAAATCCTTAAAGGAAATATTTTTCAAAGGAAAAAGCGGGACAAAACCCGCTTTTTTAATCAAGTCACTCTCTTTTTAAAACGTAATGAAGGGTTTTCCCCACGTGGGATTTTGGAAGTTTGGAGAGGAAATAAACTTCTTGGGGGGTTTTGTATTCAGCCAACTTGTCCTCACAAAACTTCTTTATTTTCTCCTTGGTTAAGCTCTTCTCTTTTTTAACCACGAAAGCTCTTACGATCTGCCCGGTAAGAGGCCCCTGCGCCCCCACCACCGCCACGTCTTCCACCCCGGGATGTTCAATGATCACATCTTCTATCTCCTTGGGCCAAACTTTCTCCCCGGAGACGTTTATCATGTCGTCCATCCGGCCCTGGATGTAGAAATAACCGTCGTCATCCATAACAGCAGTGTCTCCCGTTAAAAACCAACCGTCTTTAAAGGAATTTCTCGTATCCTCGTCGCTTCTCCAATAGCCGTTAAAAACTTGAGGGCCTTTTAGGGCTAACTGTCCCAACTCCTCTTCTCCTTCCATTTTAACTATTTTAGCCTCTGTCTCAGGGAGGGGAAGCCCGATGCTGCCCATCCTCTGCTCCCCGGAAGGAGGGTTCATATGAGTAATGGGAGATGTTTCGGTCAACCCGTAAGCCTCAATAACCGTGGTTTCCATTACTTTTTTCACCCTTTCAATCAAGGAAATAGGGCAGGGAGCAGCTCCGCTGCCGCAGAAATCAACCGAAGAAAAATCATACTTGAAGCCGGACTCTTCCTGCGCCCGGCAGACAGCGGAAAACATGGCCGGAACCCCGGGGAAAATGGTTACCTTTTCTCTTTCTAACGCCCGGCAGACGGGGGAGGTGTTGAACTTGGGTAAAAGAACCAAGGAAAAACCTTGAAAAACAGAAAAGTTCAAGGCGAAATTCAAACCGTAAATATGAAAAAAGGGTAAAACTCCGAGCACCACTTCATTACCTTTGTTTATAGAGGTTTCAATAAAAGTTAGGATTTGTTCCAGGTTGGAAGTAATATTAAGGTGAGTCAAAGGCACACCCTTGGGAGAGCCGGTGGTTCCGCTGGTGTACATCAAAAAGGCCAAATCTTCTTTGGGGTCAAGTTCCACCTCGCGGTAAGTACCTTTTTCTTCCAAAATTTCTTCAAAATTATGGATTTCCCTTCCTTTCAGATTCTTTTTCCTGCCTCCGTCTTTTATCCGATCAAAAAACCTTTTCAACCTAAGAAGAGAAGAAAGGCGGAAAGGAAGATAAGAAGAAAGATCGGTAAAAACAACGTGTTTAACGCTTTCCCCGCTTAAAGACTTAGAAACCTTGGGATAAAAACTCTTTAAGGAAACGAGGACTTCAGGAGAAGAATCGTTAACAATTTCTTCCAGTTCTCTTTTTGAATACAAAGGGTTTAAGGGTGAAGCAACCGCTCCCGTCTTAAGAGCTCCGTAAATGCCGACCGCCAGCTGGATGGTGTTGGGAAGAAAAAAAGCGACCCTGTCCCCCTTTTTTACTCCCTTTCCTTGTAAAAAAGAAGCAAACCTGTTTGAAAGTTCTTCAAATTCCTTGTAGGTCACTTTTTCATTGTAAAAGGAAAGAGCGGTTTTACTGGGAAAGTCCCGGGCAGATTTTTTTAAAATTTCAGGCAGGTTTAAGTTCAAAAATTCTATTTCCCGGGAAATATCTTCGGGATAACTTTGAAACCAAGGTTTTTCGTTGTTTTTCATATTTTAAAAAAAAGCCAACCGCTAAGGTTGGCTTAAACCAATATTATTTTTCAATAAACAAATTGTAACTGACTCTATACATAACTATCTTAACGATACAATAAAAAACCGTTTTGTCAATCTTCAATCTCTTTGATCATTTCCTTTTCATCTTTTAAAACTTCTTTTTCTTCTCCTCTTTTTTTAACCTCCACTCCGTCTTTTTTTAAGGTTTTACCGGAAACCACCACCCGGTAAGGGATCCCCAAAAGATCCGCGTTGGCAAACTTTTCTCCGGCTGAAGCGTCCCTGTCGTCAAATAAAACTTCCACTCCTGCTTTTTGAAGTTTGGTGTAAACTTCTTTTGTTTTCGTTTTTACCTCTTTTTCCTCCCCGATGGAGAAAAGGTAAACTCTAAAGGGTGCAATCGACTCGGGCCAAATAATACCGCTTTCGTCATGTGAAACCTCAACCACCGCCCCCATGACTCTCGGCACCCCGATGCCGTAACACCCCATCTCCATCAATTTTTCCTCCCCCTTTTCGTTTGTATAAGTCAAGGAAAAAGCTTTGGAAAACTTGGTCCCGAGTTTAAAAATGTTCCCCACTTCAATAGCGTTTAGCTTTTGAAAATCATCTTTCCCGCATTCGGGGCACTCACTTTGTTTTTTAATTATTTCTTCATTTACGGCTACTTCACAGTCTTTACAAAGATAAATGGTGTCCTCCCCCACCTCGCAGATAGCCTGGTACTCGTGTGAGTACCTGCTGAAACTGCCTCCGGAAGCGTAGGTGATAAAGGTTAGGTCTCCGATTCCAAGTCTTTCAAATATCTTGTGATAAGCTTTTTGAGCCTCGGCGTAAAAACCTTCCAAACACTCTTTGTTTTCGTGAAACGAGTACAAGTCCTTCATAAGGAATTCACGGCCCCTAAGAAGCCCAGATTTAGCTCTAAGCTCATTTCTAAACTTGCTTTGTATCTGATACAAAGCCACCGGAAGCTCTTTGTAGGAAAAAACATGGTTTTTAACCAAAGGCGTTACAATCTCCTCGTGGGTCGGGCCCAAAGCATATTCCTTATCTCCTGCTCCTTTCAATTTAAAAAGAATATCTAGGGTTTCCCATCTTTCTGTTTTTTCCCAGCTTTCCTTGGGCTGCAGAGCGGGCATAAAAATTTCCTGGCCTCCGAGTTTTTCCATCTCGTCTCTAATAATATCTTCAATTTTTCTTATCACCCTCAATCCCAAAGGCAAAAAAGAGTAAACACCGGACATGGCTTGTTCTATGAAACCTCCTTTTTCAAGCAGGGTGGCGTTTATCGAGTCGTATTCCTTGGAACTTTTTTTACTTTGACCGAAAAGATTTGAATATTTCATAAAATAAAAAAACGCTTCAAAACAAACCTTATTAATTATCTTATCTTACAATAAAATCTCTTTATTCTCAAAAGAGTAAATAGCGCAAACTATTTATTACTAAGTTTCCTAAAAACGTCTCTGTAATCCTCGATCGCTTTCTTGACAACCTTTTTAATCATCCTTTTTTTCGTCATCACTTAGCTCTTTATTCCTAAGTTCTTTTTGTCTTTCTCTCCCGGTTTTCATATTTATAGATTAAGTTGAGAAGCGCCCTGACGTTCAGGGCGCTTTTGAGGTGCTACGGCAAGATTTCTGGCTCTTGATAGGGCTCCCACTCAATCTCTTGAGAGGGAACACCTTCTAGATCAAAGTCCATCTCAATCTGGGGAATTATCCCACAGCTTGAGAGCAAGAACCCGAAACCCAGCAAAACGAGTGCTATTAGCCTCCTCATATGTCACCTCCTTACTACCTTGTTTATACCACCCCAACGTTAACTTGTCAAAATCATCTCAAAAGTTCTCTTTTATTTTTTTCCCTGCAAATATTTTGTTTCTCGTGTACTTTTTTATCTCTTTTTTTAATTATAAGTATAAATAACTCCTTCTTTTCTTGAAAAAGCGTCTTCAATTCTTTTAATTGTGCGAGAGTTCATCGGCTTTGGTAGGTTTTTTAACTTGAAAAAACTCACCTTTTCTATCTCACTTCCCGGAACCCAGTCTTCTCTTCTTGTTATTTCAGCCTTTACTGAGAAGGCAATATCGCTTTTTTGGGGAGTTAAATAAGCACCTAAAAGCTTAACAGGTTCAACTAAAAAACCAGTTTCTTCTCTTACCTCTCTTTTTAAAGCTTCCTTTAAGGTTTCCCCCTCATCTACCGCTCCGCCCGGAGTTGTCCAAGTAAAAGGAGAATAAGCTCTTTTGACACAAAGGATTTCTTTTTTGGAATTAAAGATTGCCCCGAAAACTCCGATTGTAAATTTACACTTCTCCTTCATTTTTTTGTAAAGCAGGTAGCCTCCGATAATTGCCACCCTTTTCCATAGGGCTTTTACATATCTTAATATGCTCCTCATCCTCATCCATGGGCTCGAACCTTTCACGATACATGTCGTATCGCTTAGAGGTAATGGTCAAATTATTACCATCCTCATTGCGACTCAAAGCTCTTTGCTTCATAATGGCGGGGTCGCATGTAACCCTGTAGACAACTGGCTTTCCACCTATTTTCTCAACATTTCTCACCAACTCGGTTCTCTTTTGTTTTTTCCACAGTCCATAATCCAAAATTACATCCCTCTCTTGCTGGACGGCCCTTTCTACCTCCTTCCAAATTTCTTTTTTAACAGCGAGATTGGCTTTTCTAATTTCTTCCACTGAGAGATCCTTGCCGTATCTTTCCACTATAATTTCGTCCGGTGTAAACCTTTTTGCACTAGTTTCCCTCTCCAAACGCTTTGCAAAAGTCGTTTTCCCCGCTCCAATAAAGCCGTGTATTATGTGTACTGTTGCCATTAGTAAGTCTATTTATTGTTGATTATTAAACATCCTCCAATACTACGATTTTGCATATCAAACATCTTTTCTTACCCTCTGTATGTCACGGATTAAAAATTATTTTAACTAAATAACAAATTACAAAAAAACAAAAGCTCACCAAATGGTGAGTTTTAAGTGGTTGATGAAATTTGGATTTCGGGTAAAAACAAACCTAATTATCTTTTTGCCCCCTCGGGGGCAATAAGACTACCTACTTCTTTCCCGGCCAAGACATTTTCCAAACATCCTGGTTTTTTAAGGTTGCAGATTATTATGGGAAGCTTTTCATTCATACAAACGGTCACAGCCGTTTTATCCATCACCCTTATATCTTTGTTTATAGCCTCCAGGTAGGTCAACCGATCAAGCAGCTTGGCATCTTCGTATTCTTTGGGATCTTTTGAATAAATCCCGTCCACCTTGGTCGCCTTGACCAAAACATCGGCGCCAAGCTCTAGGGCTCTAAGAGCTGCTGCTGTGTCGGTTGTAAAGAAAGGATGTCCCGTTCCGGCCCCGACAATCACGATGTAACCTTTTTGAAGCTGGTGTAGGGCCCTTTTACGGCTGTAACGCTCAGCCAAAGGAGACATATTTAAAGAAGTGTGAAGCCGGCTTGAAATTCCCGCCTGCTCCAAGGCGTCCCTTAGAGCCAGGCAGTTCATAACGGTGCCGATCATCCCCACTTCGTCAGCCGTCACCCTGTTGATCCCTTCTTTAACGTGCTCAGCCCCCCGCCAGAGGTTCCCTCCTCCCATTACAATTACAAGCTGATATCCCTCATCTTTTATTCCTTTGAGTCTTCGAGCAACCTTTCTGGCCTCCTTAAAGCTAATTCCAAAATCACCCGAGTCAAGCAACGCCTCTCCCCCTATTTTTATCATTGCTCTTTTGATTTTCATTAACTAAATTTAACAAAACTTTTTAAAGAAGACAAAAATTAGTCAAGATTAAGATATTTTTTTACTCTTTTTAAAGAGTCGTTAATTTCTTCTTCGTCAAAACGCACCGCCTGCCAACCGACTCTTCTGGCTCCCTCAATATTTCGAGGGGTGTCGTCAATAAAAAGAATCTCTTCGGAAGACACTCCGACCTGCTTTTGAGCAAAGCGGTAAATACCCTTTTCAGGCTTAATAAGTCCGATATCACAGGACTTAACAACCAAGTTGTACTCAAGGGGGGGTATAAAACCGGCTTTGAAGGTGTGTTCGTACCAGTTTTTGTAAACGTTGGTTAAAAGACCGACCGGGTATTTCTTTGAAACCCTTTGGGCTAATTCGTGAGTTTCTCTTATTAAAGACAGGTGGCTCATCCAAAACTCTCTTAAGTTAAAACTTGAGGGGGAATCAATGTTTAATTCTTCTTTGTACTTCAACCAAAGCTTATCAGGAGCAATTTCTCCCTTGCAGGCAGCAGGGTCATACTTTTTAAAAACCTTCTTCATATCCTTCTCCCTCTTCTCATGCTTTTTGGCTAGCTTATCCAAAGCAGAGCGAAAGGAGAAAAAAACCCCTCCGATATCAAAAAATACGAATTTTATTTCTTTCTCTCTCATAATTCATCCTTGCTTATTTCTCCTCAAAAATCAAGAAAAGTTTTTTCTCTTAAAGAACAAAGGCGCCCTTTAAAAGGCGCCTTTGTTTCATACACTTAAAACAGCTGATTCAGTTTTCTTGACACTCTCCGTTGATGCACTCGCAGGAAGTCTCCGGCTTGGGAGATATAACCTGCGGACAAACAGGATTGTCGGGGCAATTTATCTCGGTCTCCCCTTCATTGACACATTCCCACTGCGCCCCCGCATTTTCAGAACAACAGTTTGTACTAACCCACCGACACTCATCGTCCTCGCTGCAGCTTGTCACCACTCCTCCCTCCTCTTCTTCGATAAAATGAGCAGCCAGCATCGAATCTTCATTTATGGTAAAGGTGCATTCCTTTTCGTATTGATCACACTCCTGCCCGTCGCCTTCTCTTTCCCATAATTGAAATTCAAACCCCGAATCCGAAACTCCTTCAACAGTAACTTCTTCCCCTGCCGCGTGAAGATAATTTCCCGGTACCGGAAGAGTGGTTCCTCCGTCCATCGCTGTTATTTCCAACTTAACTTCTTCTCCGTCTTTGCCTTCTTGCGGGCCTTGAGGCGTTCCCGGTTCTTCAGATCCCCCCGGCTCCTCGGGCATTCCCGGCCCGCCAGATGACCCCGGTTCTTCAGATCCCCCCGGCTCCTCGGGCATTCCCGGCCCGCCAGGCATTTCTCCTTCAATTATTTCCCGGACCCTGTTATGGATTCTCTCTCTTATGTTTTGAGGAACTTGTTCCGGAAGGGAAACTTCTTCTGAAACATCGTTCATAGCGTTTTTTCCGCGAAGAGCTCGAACCGCTTCTTCATGTCCTTTAACAGAAACCACCATCGCCTCTTCTATAGATGATTTCGCTTCCTCGGGAACTCTTTCGTAAACATCGGCTAAAACTTCCAGGTGAGCACCGGTTGCTTTTCCCACCAATTGTTCCACAGTAGTTGTATTTTTGCCCTGCCCTTTAGCGATATCGGAGATTTCTTCTCCGAACCTGTATTGATTCTCGAACTCTTCTACTGCCTCCCTCATCCTAAGAACATCCCCCTCTTCAGATTCTTTCCTGGTTCTCTCCAGCCTGGATTCCGCAGCTTTCAAATTAATCCTGGTCGCCTCTTCCGGATTCTCTTCAGCCAAGACCTTTAAGGCTTCCTGCTGGCCGGTCATCGACACCGTTCTAGCCCTTTCTATTCCCTCTTTCGCCTCCTCGGGAACCTTTCCTAAAACAGCATCCAAAACTTCCAGGTGTTTAGTAGAAACTTCCGCTACTGTCTTAGTAGCCTCTCCTGTCTCTTCTCCCTTGCTTTTTGCATTTTTGATTCTACCCAAAGCTGTTTGGAGGTGTTTTTCGTATCTTTCCAAAGCTCCTTGAGCTTCTTCCGGCTTGTTTTCGTCAACCATGGCCCTTGCTTCAGCTATTCTTTTTCCAGCCAAATTCGCTAGTTTTTTAGCTTTGTTCGAATTACCGAAAGTCAAGAAAAGCCCTACGTTTTCAAAAAATGTTTCGAAAACGTAAAAAGGACTATCGGGAGTTAAACCCGGCTTTGGAAGCTCTATCTCTTGAGCTGAAACGGTAAGAGTAAAGCCGAAAAGAATCAAACACGCTAAAACCAATATTGTCTTTTTCATAGTTTGTAGCTTATTTTAATAATTCTCCCCGACCTTTTTACTTATTATATTATATTTTCTCAAGCTTTCAAACTAAATTCAAGGCTTTTAAGCCGGGGGTGCTTTAGTCTATTGGCCCGGATTTATAAAGTTAATCTTCCATTCTTTTTCTTCTTGTTCGAGCTCAAACTTCCAACGCATTTGAAGATCTTCGCCCCAATAACCCATAACAATAACTTCCGCTTCTTCCCCCATAACGTCTTCCTCCTCAAATTCGATCTCTGTGGGGCCTTCTTGAATACCGTAGGCATTGGGAATAAAAGCGGGAGAGGTAAACTCCTCCGAGTAAGAAGAGGTCATAAGATTTTCAGCTCTTTCGTAGTCAATATTCGACCCCGAGAGAGTTCCAAGAGTGGAGAACATAAAATCTCTGACTACCTCCCCGGGAGCTGCCGGACCTCCCAGCTCGTGAAGACACGTTATCTCGCTGATCATCCAAGAGCCACCTTCCGCCGAAACAACTTTGAACTCCCACATTTCCTGCCACTCTCCTCCGTATTCGGCCTCGACTAAAACTTCCCACCCACCCGTTTCTTTGCTGCGTTCAACTGATTCCACCCTGACTTTTTCCGGCCCGTCCTGAATACAATAACTTTCCGGTACAAAGGCGGGGTCGGTAAATTGCGACCTCAAGTTCGGAGCAAGAATTTCTCTGGCTTCATCGTAGTCAACCTCGGATCCCGAAAGGCTTCCAAGTGTAAAGTTCATGTACTTAGATGCCAACGCAGCGACCTGGTCTTCAGGAGTGGGCTCATCAGGCTTGAGGAGGAAATAAGAAGCGGCAAGAATCAGAAGAAAAACAGGAATTATAATCAAAATCTTTTTCATATTTTTTTGTATTAATTATTTAGCGCAGAACCAAACAAACCCTACTTCACCATTTTCTTCGAAGCACTCTTCCTTGCGGCAGTCGTAACCTTCAGCCCGGTAGGAATCAACCAGCTCCAACTCTTCTTCGGATAAATAATGATAATTTTCATATTGCTTTTCACACGTCCACTCCACGCTTGTCACCTCGGGCTGAGCATGAATATTACCTCCACTTTTCGTATCAATGACGTCATAGGGCATAGGGTAGCAGGTGTAGCCTTCATTTTCCAAGGTTAAAACCTGCTCCGGTAATCTGGCGGGATCCCAGTTTTTTCTGGCTACCAAGGTAACCTCGATATAATCCCGGTCAAGAAAAGACACCATATCTTTTAAGGGTTCCACAACTCCGTCTAAAAGAAGACTGCATTCTTCTCCGGAAAAAACCACTTCCGTCTCGTCAAAGGCAAAGCTTTCCTTCATTTTCTCAAAAACATCGTATTGTTTTTTTTCTCTCATGTCGCTGTAAGTACAGTAAAGTCCGGCTCCTTCCTCTTCGTTTAGAGTATAGACAGCCTCCCAAACGGAGTCCTCCTTTTCCGTAAAAAGATAAACAGCCTCCCTGCCGCCAAGTTCATCTTTTTCCCTTTCTAGAACCTCTGTGCTGTCTGGGTCGGTTTCTAGAAGCCAGTCAATGAATTCTTCTAAGCTTTGAGATTGACCTTCTTCGTTCAAAAGAACGTTGGCAAACCCGTAAGCGTAGCACCTTACTTTTTCATCCGGACTTAAGAATGTCCTACCCGCGTTGTTTGTTTCTTCCTCGCCAAGCTGCCAATCGGGATGATACCTCAAGGAAAATTGATACCTGGCGTTTTCATAGGTTTTCCATTCTTTCGGCGCTAAAAAATGTTGAAAGAGAAAAAGAAAAGCAACTCCGGCGATAATAATTGACACTACGTAGATAATTTTTTTCACAGAGAAAAATTTTAAATTTGAGGACCTTTGGTCAGGGGTTCAACCTCCAACTGCTGAAGAAATTCAGAAGCTGAAATTTCCCAACTTACAAAAGAATCGACAACCTCTTTTGCAGCGGTGATTTTTACCTTTTCACCGTCTTCAAAGTTACAATGTACAATGAACCTTTTGACATCGGGGTTGGATTTACCGGCAACCGAGAAGATGTACCCCCACACACCGTAAAGATCATCGTCTTCTTCCAAGAAATCAACCGGTTGATGATATTCTATAACAACCTCTTCGTCGCTTATTCTCACCTTGTCCGCCCGGACTTCTTCATCCGTAAGCTCTTTTATCACGGCTTCTTCTTCGGGAGAAGGCCTGTATCTTGAAAAATAAAGAATCCCCACCCCTCCAACCACTAGGATTATTAGTATTGTTAGTAGTTTTTTCTTCATATTTTATTTATTCTCAAAGGGTCTTGTAAAACCCTCTAACTCTTCCGTGGGATAAAGTTTACCCTTGTGGCCGAAATAAACTCCTCCTTCTCTAACGGTTCTTTCTACTAATTTGGAATCATCTGCGGAAAAACAAGAAAAGTTAAGAAAAATGTCCTTCCCTAAAGAGTCGAAAAAATCCCACCCCATCTCACTTATCATTTCGTGAGCCCTTTTCTCTCCGTATATTCTCTCCAAGTTGTCTTTCTTAGCCATCTTATACTGTGTCGGGAGATCACCAGAAGAAACCTCGTCTATCGAAGGTTTTCCCAGGTGGCCGAAATAAAAGATGGCGGGAGCGTCATCCTGAACCATGTACTCAAACGTTTCGCTTGAGTCCCTTGAATACACTACCTGGGGTTTGTACCCTAAAACCTCCGCCATATATATGGAGGCGATCGACTGTTTCATAACCCCCAGCCACTTTTCGCGATAATCGTCAACACTTTCTCCGTAAATAATGTACGCCGTTTTTCCCTGCCCCTGGTTTTCAGAAAACTCTGAAAGGTCAATCCCAAAAACTTCTTCTACGAGATCCATTTTTTCTTCTTTTGAAAGACCTTCCCCGACCCCAATCAAGGCCTTCTTTTTTTCGTCGCTTAGGTCCTTCTCAAACCTTTTTAAGATATCTTCTTTTTTAATGGGAGTATCAGAAGCTTTAGCGGCACAAGCCCACCTCATTTCCCCAAGCTCAACAACCTTGTCGGGGCAATAGCAATTACACTGCATTTGGCCGTAGCCCATCTCCATTTTACCGGTCCCGCCGAATACCTCCTTGCAGTAATTATCACATGATCCGAATGTTTTGGTATGAACCTCAACTTTGTACTGAGTAGGAGCTGCAAAATAATTTATAGCGCCGTAAATGCATTGATTGCAAGTGTACTCAAGCGTTGCCGGCTCATCTCCGATATACATAGATCCATTATTGTGCTTTTCAAAACCTTGAAGGTTTACATATTGAGTCTTAAAATCTTGGAAAGACATATTGCAATTCCCCGTGTTAGAGATGCAAACGCTTTCTTCCGGTTCTGTTTCACGAGAGTAACTAAAAAAAACGAGGGTGAAAGGGTTAATCGTGATCTCTCCCCTTCTTTCCATGTCCACATCCTGACATTCTCCCCCGTCGTGCACCGACCCCTCACAAGGAAAAGAAAACTCATTTTGGGTGACCTCCATATTAATATCGCTTCTGTACAGTTGATATTGGGGCACCTTTTCCGAAGCATTAATCGCCATTGCACACGAGAAAATAAAAAAAGCAGCTGAGACCGTAATGAAGACAAAAATTGTTCTTTTCGTCATAGTTGTAATTTTAATGACATAATTCGACCTTTGGTTTTAATAATTATAGTCTGGCTTATTTAAAAATTCCCTTTTTAGGGAATTATATCACTCTTTTTTAAAACTATCTATTTTTCTCACTTTTATTTGTGTCATTTTTAATAAAAAACGGTTGAAATGCCAACTTTGACTTGTTTATCGTTTCTTCTTTGATTTTTTAGTTATGCCTTGCTATGCTTTTTTTCGTAAGATTTCTAACCCTTTTCTTGAAAAAGAGGGGCATCAAAGCTTATAATTAATTTAAGTTAGTTTTTTTAATCCTTTTTGTATTGGCCTAAAGATTACTCTCCGAAAAACTTTGTTGGTTTAAAAGAAAGAAGTAAATTCTTATTTAAGGTTAGACTACATGCGGAGGATAAAGATAAAGAAAACCAACAGACAGATTTTGCCAACTCTAATCTAGATATTATTAAGTTTATGATAGAATGGTTTAAGAAGTCTATAGAGAACCTGGAGAATCATAAAAAAATTAAAGAATTTTAACCCACCTACATTATGATTTACGAAATAATATTAAAAAACAGCGGTGTGAGGATGGGGATTATTATAATTTCTGCCTACTTTGTCAGTAAAGTAGGGTCTGAGTTGTTAGAGAAGGTAATCGAGAAAAATGTTGAAAAGAAAGGAGGGCTTTCTGCTCGAAAGAGAAGCGATACGCTTGAGAGAACCTTTTCTAACGCCTTTTCCGTTTTAATATGGGTAACCGCTGTTTTTGTCGCTTTGTCAGAGTTGGGAATGAATCTTGGCCCTCTTCTAGCAGGGGCGGGAGTTTTTGGTGTAGCAGTTGGTTTCGGCGCCCAATATATGGTGCGGGACTTTTTGGCCGGCTTTTTTATAATCCTTGAGAACCAGTACAGAGTGGGGGACGTAGTTTGTATTGAAGACCAATGCGGGGAGGTGGAAGACATCACCTTCAGAAAAACAGTTTTGCGCGATCCTGATGGCGTAGTGCACCATATTCCTAATGGAGAAGTTAAGAAAGCCTCAAATATGACGCAGGATTTTGCGCGGGTAAACGTTAACATCGGAGTTGCCTATGAGGAGGATCTTGATAGGGTCATTAATGTTATAAATAAGGTTGGGGAGAAAATGGCAAAAGAAAAAGAGTGGGAAGGAAAGATAATAGACCCTCCTCATTTCTTTAGACTGGAGAGTCTTGGAGATTCTTCCGTGGTTATGACCATAAGAGTTGAAACAGAACCCTTGTTCAGATGGGATGCGGAATCTGAACTTAAAAAAAGAATAAAGGAAACTTTTGAAAAGGAGGGAATTGAGATGCCTTATCCCCAGATGGAGATAAGAAGAAAAAATTGATTTTTACTTCGGGCAACCAAACTCAACGTTTCGAACTTATTCTTCGTCTCCGGCCTGGAGATAGGTTTGTATCTTCAAAGTAGTTGCA
>CAZTOB010000013.1:0-1408 GCA_964615425.1 uncultured Candidatus Saccharibacteria bacterium
TTAGACACCTTCCATCCTCAAGGAGCCATCGTAGACGAGTACCACAACAAAATAGAAGATTATTTTATAGATAGATTTTGGCCGGTTCTTCTTTATAAGCAACAATTCGGACTTACTTTCGAAGAAGACAGCCAAAGCCATATTATCGAAAGAATTGAAGAAAATATTAATCTTAACCAAACTGGATGGTTAGAAGATGCCGTAAACAACATGGATTGGTTGTATGTGGAATCTGATGTAGATCTTGTCTCCAAGGGCATATGCACTGCAATTAGTCCTGCGAGACAAGCTAAATACTGCGCCTGGCCAGTCGAGTTTTATACCTACATAGGAAGTGAGCCTCTTTCTTTGGGCAGTTCGGAAATGGTAGGTTATTTAGACCAAACCAGAATCAAAATGTCCGAATGCGCTACAGAGCCCTATCTCAGTTCAGCAGTGGGAAGAGAAGAAAAAGGACAAAAGATATTTCTTCCCTGCCAACTTTTAACAAGCGAAAAACATCTTCTAAGAAGCTTCCCTGAAGATGTGAACCTTGATGAATTAGAAAGAATCGAAGAAAGATTCCAAGAAGGATGTTACGGAAATCCTTTTTGCTTGGCAAAAGAAAGAGAGAACGAAAAAATACATTCCATTATGAAGTTTCCCAGGGAACCTTCATCTTGTGCTGAAAACTTTTACTGTTGCCGATCCAACTAAAATCCTTTAAAATTAAAACAATATGACAAAAAAGATATTTTTAATAATAATTCTCCTTATCCTTCCTCTTTTTGTCTTTGCTCAAAGAGGAACTGAGGTTACTTACCCCAAAGTTGGAGACATGCAAATGGTCCCCAACACGGTTAAAACAGCTTTGCCTGATTACGTTGAATACATCTACACTATTTTCGTAACCATTTCAGGGCTTCTTTGTTTCGGCGCTTTCATTTTCGCCGGAGTCCAATTTATGACTTCCACAGGAAACCCGGGGCAAAGAACCAAAGCCAGAAGTCGCCTACTTTCTTCTCTTGTAGGTATAGCCCTGATTTTGGGAAGCTACCTTCTTTTTAATACTATAAACCCTCAGCTTGTTACACCTAGTGTAGATATAGATTCTGTAGGAGGTGCTGTAGAGATATATAAAAGTATAAACTGTGAGGGAGATCATGTTAAAGTAACCGGCAACAACCCCAATCTTCCCGAGAGTATAGGAGACGAAGACGCTGATTTTAAATGTTTTATCGTTCCGGAAGGATTAGAAGTCCGTGTAGAAATATTCGAAGAAGTTAACTACCAAGGAAGTCACCAATATTTTGAAAATCCAAACCCAAATGAAGAATATGTACAAACCTTGGGGCTGCCCTATCCTCAAGCTAAATCCATAAAATTAAGATGGAAACAGCCAGGCGTCTACCTCTGCAACGAAAATTAT
>CAZTOB010000013.1:1508-13672 GCA_964615425.1 uncultured Candidatus Saccharibacteria bacterium
TTGAAAGCGACGACTGTCTTGGACCATACAGAAATATCGAAATGGATTCCATGCCCCAAGGATGGGACAACGAAGTTACCTCAATCATAGTCGAAGGGCCTTATATGGCAGCTCTCTTTCAACACGAAGAGTTTACAGGAAAATGTCAAGTTTTTAAACACAGCGATGCAAACTTAAGAGATGACCCTATAGGAAGGTGCGGTTGTATTATAGGCAACACAGGATGCGGCGACTGCACGGAATCCGTTGTTGTTATTCCCTTGCAAGGCGTAACACAATTTCAGGGAACCGAAGGCAGCGAAGAAGGAGAAACAGGTTCGTGCAACGATTACGTTGATAACGAAACTGGGTGTTATGCGGCGACGGAGAGTTGTTTTTGGTATGACGGATCATGCTACTCAGAACCAGCTGAAACTTGTTCAGAATACGTTGGGGCTCAAGAATGTTCCCAGCCCAGTCAAGAAGGAAACTGTACTTATGATGGTTCTGGTTGTATAGATGAGCCGGAAGATCTAACTTGCTCAGACTTCAATGAAGATGACCAAGGATGTTTTGAAAACACCGGTTGTTATTATAATTACGACAACAATAACTGCTACGGTGATCTTCAACCTTGTCCTTCGGGCAGCAGTTATGAAGGATGTAGTGAAGTTAATGACAAAAAATGTTGCAACGCCACAGGCGCAGAAAAAACGGGAGAAACCACTTGTCGTGTTGTTGAGGGGGTTGAGATAGACGGCAATTCTTATAATTGTTTAGGTTGGGACGGCTGCACTGTCTGTATAGACCCGGCCACAGGAACGCAAGAAGAATGCGATCCAGGCACCGGTTGTCCATAAGCCTCTTAAGAAAAAGATATTTAAAAAGCGGCATGAACCATGCCGCTTTTTTTAGTCTTTAATTTAAATTTAAACAGGCTTCACCACCACTCTTCTTCTTGGCTCCTCGCCTTCGCTTTCCGTTCTAACGTCCGCTCTTTGAGAGAGCTCCATATGAATTATTCTTCTCTCGTATGAATTCATCGCCGGTAAGGCGTGAGGCTTCCCGCTTAAAGAAACCTCATCCGCTATTTCTCCGGCCACCTCTTTCAAGTACTCTGTTTTTCTTTTTTTGTATTTGTTAACATCAAGGTTTAAAAAAATCCCTTCCCCCAGCTCCTTTATACACATTATTCTTAAAATTCTCTGCAGGGATCTTAAATTTTCTCCTCTTTCTCCAATCAAAAGTTTAGGATCGCTAACTTCAACCTCAACGTTGAGGTTGTCCCCTTCTTCTTTTGTTTCTATCCTTATCTTCTTCCAACCCATTCTTTTGAAAACTTCTTTTGTGATTCTTTTTATCTTCATATCAATCCACTATTTTACTTTGTATAATACTAAACAAGCTCCCAATAGTCAAATAGAGTGCTATAGCTGAAGGAACCTTGCTCAAGACAAAAAAGATGAAGACGGGAAAGAAATATTTCATTTGTTTTTGAAGAGCATCGGAAAAATCAGAACCCCCTTTGCTTTGGCCCGTAGAAGGAGCCAGCTGCATCTGGAAAAAGTAAAAAACAGCTGTCACTCCGGCGAAAACCCAGCTGGAGGCGGAAAGATCAATCCCTAAAAACAAAGGGTTGACCCCTTCAATGCTGGGAGCCTCTCTAAAAACCTGGTAAATGGCAAATAGAATCGGTATTTGAAGTATTGAAGCGCCGATACTGGCCAAAGGATTTATTCCCTCTTCCCGGTAAATCTTCATCGTTTCTTGGGCCAGTTTTTCCTTGTCTCCGTTGTACTCCTTTTGCGCTTTTTTAATCTTCGGCTGAATCTTTGAGATGGCCTTTTGAGATCTTTTAGCTTTGAGCTCAATAGGGAGAAGAGCTATCTTAACCCCCACCGTCAGGAGAATAACAGCCACGCCGAAGCCCCCCGGGAGTTGCTCATAGAAAAAAAGCAAAAGATCCAAAAGCGGATTGTAAAACAAGCTTCTAAAAATATTTCCGATCTGTTCAAAAATACCCATGAAGTTAAAGTAGGTTACTTCTTTTTAATACTTCCTTGATGTTTTCCTTAATGAATGAAAAATCCTTTTTTTCAACACCCGGTAGAGCGATAAAAATACCGTCCACGCTCTTTTTCATCTCGGAAAGAAAAGGCCTTGCAGCTTCTCTCATTCTTCTTTTTACCTTGTTTCTTGCCACCGCTTTGTTCGAAATCTTTTTGGAAACAACAAAAGCAAAACGAGATTCTTCAATATTATTCGCTAAAAATTTAAAGAAGACTTTGCCCGATCTTTGAGAGTTGCCTTCTTCTAAAACTTTTTTGATCTCTTTTTCTTTTGTAAGGCGGTTTTTCTTGTTTAACATCTTCTTTAGTCTAACATTTTTGAAAAAAGAAGAAAGGGGAAGAGGTTTTTAGAGTTTCCCACACTTTTTACACATACTTTTTACACATACTTTTCCACTTTCAATTTAAAGTTTGTGTAAAACCTTTTAATTTGATTGAATAGGATATGTGATATAATTAAGTTAAATATCCACTCCCTTTAATTTTCACAAGTTTTTAACATGTCCGATAAAAATCTTTGGCAGGAAGTTTTAGCGCAAATAGAGCTTGACGTCTCCCCCGCTAATTTCGCCACCTGGTTTAAAAACACCCGTGTTCATTCTCTTTCCAATGATAAAATAATGGTTTCAGTTCCCAATTCATTTGTCAAAGAATGGCTTGAAAAAAAATATGAAAAAAGCCTTCTTCAAATAATACGCTCTAGGAATCCACAGATCAACTCTGTAGAATTTACGGTAGACAGAGAATTCAACCGAAAAAGAATGAGGCCCAGAAAAAGCCAGGAAGAACAGGAAAACCCCGAACAGGAAAAGTTAGAAGTTTTTGAAAGAAACGAAAAAACGGGTTTAAACCCCCGCTACACTTTCCAAAACCTGGTAGTGGGAGATTTCAACGAGTTGGCCAACGCCGCCGCAACGGCTGTGGCGGAAAACCCGGGTCAGATGTACAACCCTCTTTTTATCTACGGCAAGGTGGGATTAGGAAAGACACATATTTTAGAAGCGATAGGGAATAAGATTGCAGTGGATCTTGAAAGATACCGGGTCCGCTACACTCCCAGTGAAAGACTTGTTTCAAATATTATTTCCTCCATTCAAAACGGAACCATAGCCAGTTTAAAAGACAACTATCGAAAGATGGATGTTTTGTTGGTTGACGACGTGCAATTTTTAGCTGGAAAGGAAAAAACACAGGAAGAATTCTTTCATATCTTCAACACCCTTTACCAGAAAGGAAAACAAATCGTTCTTTCTTCCGACCGTCCTCCCAAAGCGATTCCTTCTTTGGCCAAAAGACTGCGTTCCAGGTTTGAAGGAGGAATGATAACCGATATTGGTTACCCCGATTTTGAAACAAGAATCGCCATTTTAAAAACCAAGGCCCAGGAGAGAAACTCAGAACTGCCCCAGAAAATGTACGAGTATTTGGCGGAGAATATAAAGACAAATGTAAGAGAGTTGGAAGGAGCTTTAAACCGCATCCTTCTTTTCGAAAAGGTTAAAAACAAAAAGGTGGATTTAGACAAGGTTAAAGAGTTGGTGGATGATTTCGCTTCCAGCAGAGAGCAAAAAGTAACACCGGAAGAAATAATAGAAACCGTCTCCAAATTTTACAATGTCAGTAAAGACAAACTTTTCTCTTCTTCAAGAAAAAGAGAGATTGTTAAACCCAGACAAGTTGCCATGTATTTGATGCGGAATAAGCTGGAGTTTTCTTATCCCGCTATTGCTAAAAAATTCGGAGGAAAAGATCACACCACCGCCATCTATTCCTGCAACAAAGTTGATGAGAGATTAAAGAAAAATGAAAAATTAAAGCAGGATTTAAAGACTATAAACATGCAGCTTGTCAACGTTTAACCTTGTTAATAAATTCTTAAAACCTTCCTAATCGAAAGTGGAAAACTTTGTTAACTACCTGGTGGGAAAAAGTATTAAAAAAAATTTATAATTTAAAAGGCAAAGATATTTAAGAAATTTTTAAAACTTTTTTCACAAGTCAATTCACACTTCAATTGAGGCGGAAAAAAAGATTTTCCCCACCCCTTATAACAATAAACTTTTAAATTAATCAATAAATTATTATTACTATGAAAATCTCTGTCAGACAAAATAAAATTAAAAAGGCTTTAGATATTGCAGAAAATATCGCCTCCCGCTCGGCATCTCTCCCCATTTTAAACAATGTCCTTTTAGAAGCGGAAGATAGTTTTTTGAAAGTTTCATCCACTGATCTTGAAACAGGGGTTACTTTTCGTCTGCTGGCCAAGGTTGAAAAAAAGGGCAAGGTGACCGTACCTGCTCAGACAATCTCAAATATTGTTAGTTATCTTCCTTCTTCTTCTACGGTGGAAATGACGGTTAAAAACAACACCCTGCATCTCGTTTCTGAAAATACGGAAACCAAAATCAACGGGATAGATGCTGAAGAATTTCCCGTTATTCCTGAAGTTGAGAAAAGCGAAAGTGTTGACTTTTTAGCCCGGGTGTTAAAAAACGGAGTAACTCAGGTGATAGGAGTGGCTTCACCTTCTTCGATAAAGCCCGAGATATCAGGAATTTACATCAACCTTACGAAAAATCAACTCACCTTTGCGGCCACCGACTCTTTTCGCTTGGCGGAGAAAAAAACAAACTTTTCCGAGGCGTTTGAAGTATCAAAAGAATATTCTCTCATTTTGCCCCACAAAGCAGCCTCTTTCTTAAAGACGGTTTTTGAAGAAGAGAAACGTAAGGTGCGGACTTACCTTTCCCCCAACTTGGTTATGTTTGAAACCTTCTTGGAGGAAGCGGACGAACCCGAAATGCGTTTTGTGTGTAAATTGGTGGAGGGGGAATATCCCGATTACGAAGAAATAATTCCCGATGATTTTTCCACCAAGGTAATAGTTGACCGCAAGTTGTTTTTAGACCACTTAAAAAGGGCCAGCATTTTTGCCAGCCGCATCAACGAGGTGAAGCTTGATTTTCTTCCTTCTAAAAACAAGATAAATGTCTTTTGTCAAAACTCCGAACTGGGTGAACATTCTTCTTCTCTTTCTTGCGAGGCGAGCGGTGAAAAAACAAGCATCTCTTTCAACCATAAGTTTTTAAGAGACGGGCTTTCAAGTATTGATGAAGAAAGGGTGATAATGGGTCTTTCCAAAGACAAAAGAGGTGAAGACGGACCGGCCTTGTTAAAGCCGATAGATGATGAAAGCTACATCTACGTCGTAATGCCTATTCAACCCGCCTGATCTTTTATTTTCCCCACCTGATAAAATATTTTTTCTATTTTTACTCCTTTTTCTTTTGATTCGATTTTCTTTTTTATCTCGTCTTCCAAAAGACGGAGTTCTTGAGACAAGACGGGGTTTAGAACTTTTACTTTTAAAACCTTCCCTTTAAAAGAAAAAGCCCGGACCTTTTTGGGTCCGAATTTTTTTTCCATTAAATCGTTCCAAGCGGAAAGAACTTCTTCTTCTCTTATCTCTTGAGAAAACCTGTAGTGTTTAACTCTTTCTTTTAAAGCTTTTCCCAGGTGTTCAAACATAGTTATTCTCCCAATATTTTTATCGCTTCCGTCATGAAATCGTTCCAGATGGGGCCGGCCAAAGTGACACCGGGTTTGTTGTAGGTGGAAGAGCTGTCGTTGTTCCCGGCCCAAACACCGGCTGTGATTTGGCTGTTGTAGCCAACAATCCAGGCATCTTGGTAGTGCTGCGTGGTTCCTGTTTTGGCGGCTACGTCGTCGTTGACGTAAAGTGCGGAGTTGGGTCCGAACATGGGGCTTCTTGCCTGGTTGTCGGAAAGAATACTGCTTACCATCTGGGCGGAGCGGGTGCTTAACACTCTTTTCGGGTCTTCATTTGCGCTTTCAATGGTTTCCCCCCTTTTGTTTTTAATACTAGAGATTACGTGGGGTTTGTTTCGCAGCCCCCGATTGGCGAAGACGCTGTAGGCGCTGGTCAAGTCAAGGAGGGTAACCTCTCCTCCGCCCAAAACTATGGAAGGTCCGTAATAAGAAGGATCTTTTAAGGTTGAAATCCCCATTTCCTTTATTTTTTCTATTCCGTTTTCAAGACCGGCTAGATACATAAGGACTTTTACAGAAGGAACGTTTAGGGATTGGGCCAAGGCCTGACGCAGGGTGACCGGTCCCCTGAAAAGGCCGTCGTAGTTTTTCGGGGCGTAGGTTTCCCCTCCCCAGATTCCAAAATTGGTGGGCTCGTCAACCACTACGTACTGATCGCTGTAGCCCCTTTCGAAAGCTTCTGCATAAACCAGCGGTTTTATGGCTGATCCGGGCTGTCTTTCACCGAGGACGGCCACGTTGAATTCCGGGTTGTAAAGGCAGTCTTTTCCCGGAGTGCATCCTTCCGGGTATTCTTCTGCGAAGTAGTCCTTGCTTCCCACAAGGGCGAGAACCTCGCCGGTCTGAGGATCTATGGCTACCAAAGCTTCGTTGTAGCAGCGCATACTTTCGTTTCTTTCAGCCCACTTGTCTATTGCTTCTTCCGCTTTTTCTTGAAGGCGCATATCTAAAGTCGTATGAACTATGAGGCCTTCTTCTTTTAAGTTTTCCTCCCCATATTTTCTAATGAGTTGTTTTTGAACCTCGAGAACAAAATGGGGCGCTTCCATGGGAATAGATTCTTTTTTAAATTCTAACTCTTGTTTTTTAGCTTCATCCGCTTCTTCCCGGGTTATCATTTCCTCTTCCACCATGAGATCTATTATTCGATTCTTTCTTTCTAAAAGAATATGTTTGTTTTCCCTGTAGGGTGAGAGTCTTTCGGGAGCCTGAATCAGTCCGGCTAAAGCGGCTGATTCGGCGATGGTCAGATCTTGAGCTCTTTTGGAAAAGTAGGTCTGGCTGGCTGCTTCTATGCCGTATGCGTTGGCTCCGAAGGGAACCTGGTTTAAATACCACTCCAAAATTTCTTCTTTGGAGTATTTGGCGTCTAGCTCGAGACTCAGTATTATCTCTCTTACTTTTCTTCCGATTGTTTTCTGGGGAGTAAGAAAGGTGGAGCGGATAAGCTGCTGGGAGATGGTTGAACCTCCTTGGGCGAGACTTCCTTTTTTAAGGTCCGCTATCAAGGCTCTCATGATACCCTTGATGTCTATTCCGAAGTGGTTGTAAAACCTTCTGTCTTCGGCTACTACAACCGCCTGTTTGATGTGGGGGGACATCTCGTCTAAGGTGACGATTTCTCTTTTTTCTTCGCCGAAAATGGTGCGGAGAAGAACCTCTCCGCTGCGGTCGTAAATTTTGGTCGGCTCGCTAATTTGTCTTTCGGTGAATTTTTCCGGCTGGGGAAGATCCTTGCTGTAGTAAAGAAGCAGGCTGAAAAAAATTATTCCCCCGGCAAGGAAAGAAAAAGCCCCCGCTTTTATTAAAAACTTTATTATTTTTTTCCAATTCATACTTTTATTATCCTATCCTACATTTTTCATCTTGAAAACCCCTTCTTCTTCTGATAAATTAAAAAATAAGTATGTCAGGACATTCACATTGGCAAAACATAAAACATAAGAAACAGGCTCAAGACAAGCAAAAGAGCAAACTCTTTTCCAAATTCTCTCGTCTTATCAGTGTTGCCGCTCGTGAAGGAGGGGGTGATCCGGAGCACAACTTCGAGCTTCGAGACGCGATCGAGAGGGCTAAGGATGTAGATATGCCGGGAGAGACGATAGAAAGGGCCGTAAAGAGGGGTACGGGGGAGTTGGAGGGTGTAGAGTATAAGGATATGACCTTGGAGGCTTACGGGCCCGGTGGAACAGCCATTATCGTTGACGCCATAACCGACAATAGAAACAGAACCATTTCCGAGATGAAGCAGCTTTTAAGAGAAAACCACGCCAAAATGGCTGAGCCGGGGAGTGTAAAGTATCTCTTTGAAAGAAAAGGGGTTGTAACGGTGGACAAATCCAGGCAGAGGGAGCCTTTTTGCGACAAGGAAAACCTTGAACTGGCATCGATTGAAGCGGGAGCGGAAGATGTCGAGTGGAGTAATGACTTTTTAGATATTTATATTCCGGTTGATGAACTTTCAAACGTTAAAGGCGAGCTTGAAAAAAGAGGTGTTAAGATAGAGTCCGCTTCGCCCGGCTGGAAGGCTAAAAACGAGATTGAAGTAAGTGAAAAAGAAAAGGAAAAGCTGGAAAAACTTTTCCAAGTTTTAAGTGAAAATGACGACACACAGGAAGTCTATTCCAACCTTTCCTCTTTTAGCTCTTGACAAAGGTCTTTAAGTGGATATAATGGGGCCAATTAAAAAGTAACCGGCCCTTTGGGTCTTTTAACATGGTCTTTGAGTTAATCGAAGAACCTTGGGAAAATTCTTACCCCGAAGACGATGAGGAGTGGGAAGAAGACGACGACTGGGAGGAAGACGATGATGATGATGACGACTGGGAGTAAGCAAACGGGAGCAAGTAAAAAACCCGCCGATCGTCAGGCGGGTTTTTTTATTTTTGATTTCTTTTTGTTTTTGTTGATCTGAAACAGGTGATAGCCACCCCCAATCCGTCTGCAGCGTCATTCGGTTTGGGTCTTTTTTCCATTTTTAAAAGTTCTTTTATCATCTTTTGAACCTGCATCTTTTTAGCCCTCCCGTAGCCCGCAACAGTCGTCTTAATCTGAAGAGGCGTGTATTCGTAAACGGGTATTTTCTTTCTCGCTCCGGTTAGAAGGATTACTCCTTTGGCTTGGGCGACCCCGATGGCTGTCTTCCTGTTTTTAAAGAAATATAGTTTTTCGACTGCTAAAGCGTCGGGTTCATACCTTCTCAGAAGAGAATTCATTTCATTGAAAATGATCCGGAAGCGCTGTGCATCTTCTAGACTTGAGCTGGTTTTTATTACTCCGCAGTCGATATATTTTAACTCTTGTCTTTTATCTCTTTCAACCACCCCCCATCCCACGGCGGCCTTGCCGGGGTCTATGCCTAAAATTTTCATGAGCTTTTCTTTTTAATTTCTCTAAAATTTCTCTTGCCTACCTGGACCACCATGCCGTCTTCTATTTTTACTTCCTTTTTCCATTTTTTTACTCTTTTTCCATCTATTTTCACTCCGCCCTGTTTTATTAATCTTTTCGCCTCGGTTTTTGAGTCGGCCAGGCTTAAGTTGGTTAAAAGGTCGAGGATGAAAACCTTTTCTTCTTTTACTTCCTCTTTTTTTATGTTTTTCGGTTTTTTATTTTTTTGAAAAACCCTTTCGAATTCCTTTTCTGCTTTTTCTGCTTTCTTTTTTCCTTTAACAAGAGCTGTTATCTCCCGAGCCAGATCCTTTTTGGCTTTCATGGGATTTTCAAACTCTCTTTTTATTTCTCCCCGCTTTTTCAAAGTTAAAAGCTCGAAAGCGAGAGGGATCACTTCGTCGGGAAAGTTCATAATCCTTCCGTACATTTTGTCAGCCGGCAGGTCTAAAAAGACGGCGTTGCCGGTTGTCTTGCCCACCTTTTTACCTTTTTTGTCTACGAGAAGCTTTGTGGTTAAAACGAACTTTTCTTTTCCCCTTTCTTTTTTTAAAAGGTCTCGTCCGCAGAGCATGTTGAAGGTCTGGTCCGTCCCTCCCACTTCCAGGTCGACGTTCATTTCAACGGAATCCAAGGCCTGGGCTACGGGATAAAGGAACTCATGCAGGTAAATGGGTTTTTCCTTTTTTATTCTTTCTTGAAAGAAGTCTCTTTGGATCATCTGCTGGACGGTGAAGTTGGAGGTGGTTTCCAAAAGGTCCTTGAAAGTTTTTTCATCAAGCCATTGGCTGTTGAACTTCAGCTTGGCCGGGTTGGGTCCGGAAAAGGGAAGTATGTTTTTGATCTGACCTTTCCATTTTTGGCAGTTTTTCAAAACATCTTTTCTTGTCAACTTTTGTCTCGCCTCTTTCTTGTCGGTCGGGTCGCCTATCATACCGGTGAAGTCTCCTACAAGGAAAATCACTTCGTGGCCTAATTTTTGAAATTGGGAAAGTTTTATCACTCCGGCGAAATGCCCGATGTGAAGACTGGGAGCGGTCGGGTCGAACCCCTGGTAAATTCTCAGTCTTTCTCCCGAAAGAAGTTTCTTTTTAAGTTTCTTTTTGGAGGGATAAATTTTTTCCACCCCTTTTTCAAGTACCTCCTCTATTTCTCTTTTTTTTGTTTTAACTTTCATTTTTTAATGAGTCTTTAATTAGAAATATGAAGCTGGTTAAATTTAAAGATGTGATAAGGCCGGCGGTAAAAGTAGAAAAAAATCTCTTGTCGGCTTTTTTAACGTAATTTTTATCGCTTACAATCAGGTTTTCCTCAGGAGGAAGAAGCTCTACCTTCGGGCTATTTTTTCTGCCTGGGGATCCGCCCGGCTTTTCACTTTCCTGCCAGCTTAGGTCTTCTTTTCTCTCCATGGTTTCTTTTGTTTCATTTACGCCCGCCGGCCATCCTTCTTCTGCGTTTATCTCGTCAACCGTTTCTCCATTTTCGTTTAGAAGAACGAGTCTTTCTCCTGTGTTTTTTAGTCCTCCGGTATAGGTTATATCAGCTTTTATTTCCGGCAAGGTATCCTCGTCTGTTCTTTCTAAAATTAAAAATTCTTGGGGAGAAATGATGCCTTTCAACTTTATTTCAGGTGTTCCTTCTTCGCTTTTAAGCTTCCAGCCTTCAAGGTTTACAATTTCCTCTGAGGTGTTTTTAAGTTCGATCCATTCGTCATACGGCGAGGCGGCGGTTCCCATCCAGGCCACTTCGCTTATTATCACCGTTTTTTCTTTTCCTTGAATGAGGACGGGGAGAAAAAGTAAAAGGCATATTATTTTCAAAAACTTCACTGGTCGATAAGGTTTTTTTGCTCCGGCTTCCTTTTTATTTCCAGGTGCTGGTAGGCCAGTTTGGTGGCCACCCTTCCCTGGGAGGTTCTATGAAGCAGCCCCAGTCTTAAAAGGTAGGGTTCATATATTTCTTCGATGGCCGCTTTTTCTTCGGCCGAGGCGGCGGAGATGGATTTAAGACCTACCGGCCCTCCGTCAAATTTTTTGATTATTGTTTTTAAAACTCTTCTGTCTCCGCGTCCCAGCCCCTTTTCGTCGATATCCAAAAAGTCAAGAGCTTTTTCCACCACCTGGGGGGTGATCTTCCCGTCTGCTTCCACCTGAGCCCAGTCGCGGACCCTTTTTAAAAGGCGGTTGGCTACCCTGGGGGTGAAACGTGCTCTTTCGGCTATTTTTCGGGCTGAGCGTTTGTCTATGGAAACATTTAAGATATTGGCGCTTCTTTTTAAAATCCGGGCTATCTCTTTTTCCCGGTAAAAATCAAGCTGAAAGACGGCTCCGAACCGGTTTCTCATCGGAGTGGATAAAAGCGCAACTTTGGTTGTGGCTCCGATAAGGGTGAAGCGGGGCAGGGAAAGCTCCATGGTTTTGGCCATGGGGCCCTGGCCTAAGATGAGGTGGAGCTCGTAGTCTTCCATGGCCGGGTACAAAAACTCTTCGATCAATCTCGGCAGGCGGTGCATTTCGTCTATGAAAAGCACTTCTCCCTCCTGCAAGTTGGAAAGGATAGCTGCCAGGTCCCCCACCCTTTTAACGGCGGTGCCGGAGGTGACCCTGATCTTATTTTCCAACTGGTTGGCTACTATGTGGGCCAGGGTTGTTTTTCCGAGCCCTGAGTTTCCGTAAAAAAGAAGATGTTCCGGGCAGGGTTCTCCTCTTCTTTGGCTGGCTTCTATCATGATTTTCAAGTTTTCCTTGATTCTTTTTTGACCGATAAAGCCTTCCCAGCTTTTGGGACGAAGAGTAAGGTCTAAAACCTTGTCTTCTTCCAGGGATTTAGGAGTCGTTATTTTTTCTTTTTCTTTTTTCATTTTGAGTTGTTTCTTGAGGGGAAAGGTCTAGTATCCCTTGACAAACCTAATTTCGTAATTTATAATAACAGTGATGGTTCTGGAGTTGGGGGTGAGGAATTTTTTTAGGAAGGACGGGTCGGTTGACGCTTGCCCGCACCTCGGGAAAGTTCTGACTTTAAAGAACCTTTGTTGCCCCCAACTCCAGGTCCATTACGCCCGGTTTAAACCGGGCTTTTTTTATCCCGTTATTCTTTCCACCTCTTTTATTGTTGTTTCTTTTCGTGCTACCTTTAAAAGACCGTCCTGTTTTA
>CAZTOB010000014.1:0-12542 GCA_964615425.1 uncultured Candidatus Saccharibacteria bacterium
TCAAGAAATGAAACATGTTTAAGTTTTCTTGAAGTAATACAAAAAAACCCATCTAAGATGGGTTTTAGCAGATAAGCTTTGTTTTTCCCACAAATTTTATCCTAAAAGTCGGGCCGACTGGATTTGAACCAGCGATCTCTCGCACCCCATGCGAGCGCCCTGTCCACTAGGCCACGGCCCGGATCCTTTATTTCTCCTTGAACATAGTTTTACGGCACTTGGAGCACATCAAAACTTTTTCCCCTTTTTTATCTTGGTACTCTTTTCTTTTGACATTTTCAGGAACCTTCACTTTTTGAAGGTTAGGTTTTTGTTTTCTTTTGCCCGTGGGGTTGTATTTCCCTCGGAGCTTTTTGCGTCTGTTTACCAGCATGCCCGTTTTACCGCAAATCTTGCATTCTCTAGCCATAATAGTAAAGTTAAATTGTTAAATCGTTGCATTTTTATCCTATCAACTTTTTTATTTTTTAACAAGTTTGTTATACTTAAAATATGTACGCAACCATCTTATACCTAATAATTCTTCTTTTCTCAGTATCGATTCACGAAACCGCTCATGGATTCGCGGCTTGGAAAATGGGAGATCCGACCGCTAAGTGGCTGGGAAGAGTAACCTTAAACCCCGTTAAACACCTGGACCTTATAGGCTCCATTGTTTTTCCCGGGCTTATGCTTCTTGTTACCCAGGGGAGGGGTCCTGTTTTCGGGTGGGCTAAACCTGTCCCTATCAATCCTCAAAATTTCAAAGAAAGAAAAAAGGGGGAAATCGTTACTTCCTTAGCCGGTCCTTTGTCAAACCTATCCTTGGCTGTTGTCTTCGGGCTGACCGCCCGTTTTACGGCCCACATAGAATTCATCTTTTTCCCGGCCAGCTTGGCCTCTATCACCAACTTAGCTTTAGCGTTTTTCAACGCCCTCCCCATTCCACCTCTTGACGGCTCCCACGTTTTAATCCATCTTTGGCCCGGGGATGAATATGAAATCAGACAGTTTTTCCAAAGATACGGGATGATAATATTGGTGGTTTTCATTCTGTTCGGAATGGATTTTATAAGTCCGTTGATTTTCAAAACCTTTTCCGCACTTGTGGGAAAAAGATTTTTACCTTAATATGTTATTGACAGACAAAAAGTTATTTGTTAACTTTTGTAAAGAAAGTGCTTAGCACTTATTATTTTCCTTTTAAATTTGAAAAATGCCGACAATAAACCAATTGATTCGGAGCCCGAGAAAGGATCCGAAGAAAAAAGCTAAAACCCCTGCGTTGTCAAAAAGATACAATCCTATTAAAAACGAGTATGTTGAAGACAACGCCCCCATGAAAAAAGGTGTAGTGACCAAGGTTTTTACTATTACGCCTAAAAAACCGAACTCCGCCTTGAGAAAGGTGGCCAAGGTTAAACTCACCAACGGCATGGAGGTTACCGCCTACATTCCAGGGGAGGGACACAACATCCAAGAACACTCCCAGGTTTTAATCAGAGGAGGAAATGTTCAAGACCTGATTGGAATCAGATATTACATTGTAAGAGGGGTTTTGGATGCCCAAGGAGTTGAAGGAAGAGTAAACCGTAGATCCAAATATGGAACTAAAAAACCAAACGAATAATGGCCAAGATAAAGAAAAGAGAAATAAGTCCGGATCCTAAATTTGAAAATGTCAAGGTGGCTAAGTTTATAAACCATGTCATGAAAAAGGGCAAGAAAACAACCGCCCGAAAGATAGTTTATGAAGCCTTCGACACCATTAAGAAAAAAACAAAACAAGATCCGTTGGACATTTTCGAAAAGGCGATAAGAAACGTAGCCCCCAAAATGGAGGTGCGCTCCCGAAGAGTTGGAGGAGCCAACTACCAAGTTCCCTACCGCGTCCCGCAGGAAAGAGGACATACGTTGGCGATAAGATGGATAATAAGGGGGGCTAAAGGAGGAAAGGGAAAAGACATGAGTGAAAGGCTGGCTAACGAGCTGCTTGATGCTTCAAGAAAGCAGGGAGAAGCAATAAGAAGGAGAGAGAACGTTCACCGCATGGCGGAAGCCAACAAAGCGTTTGCTCATCTAGCAAGATAAAGTGTAATTACTTACATTGCTACCTTAAAAATAACTAAAAAAGCAATGTATTTATTTTTTATATGAGAGAATATCCATTAGAAAGAACAAGAGACATTGGGATCATAGCCCATATCGATGCAGGTAAAACTACCACTACCGAGCGGGTTTTGTTTTACACCGGAATTGCTCACAAGATAGGGGAGGTGCACGATGGAGAAGCAATTATGGACTGGATGGAGCAGGAAAGAGAAAGAGGGATTACGATAAGCGCCGCCGCTACAACCTGTTTTTGGGTTCCCCATGACAAAGAAGACAAAAAAGAAAACAAGTTCCGGATTAATATTATAGACACGCCCGGCCACATTGACTTTACGGCTGAAGTTCAGCGCTCTTTGAGAGTGCTTGACGGAGCAGTTGTGGTTTTTGACGGAGTGGCGGGGGTTGAGCCCCAGTCCGAAACGGTTTGGCGTCAAGCAGACGAATTTTCCGTCCCGCGAATATGTTTTATCAACAAAATGGATAAAACCGGAGCCTCTTTTGAAAGAAGTTTAAAATCGATCGAGGAAAAATTAACCCCCAACGCGATACCAATGCAAATTCCCATCGGAGCAGAAAAGGAAATGAAAGGAGTGGTGGATCTTTTAGAAATGAAAGCTGTTTACTTTGAGGGCGAATGGGGGCAGATCACTAAAAGAAAGGAAATTCCTCAAGAGTTACTTGAAAAAGCGCAAGAAAAAAGAAAAGAAATGGTGGAAAGAATTGTATCCGAAGATGACTCACTCATGGAGAAATATCTCGAAGGAGAAGAAATCCCGGTTGATGAGCTAAGAAAAGTCTTGAAAAAAGCCGTTATTTCATACGACTTGATACCTGTTTTTTGCGGCACTGCTCTTCAAAACATCGGAGTCCAACCTCTTTTAGACGCAGTTTGTTATTACCTTCCTTCCCCCCAAGACCTGCCTCCGGTAAGAGGCACCGACCCCAAAACGGGGGAGGTTATCGAAAGAAAACCGGAAGACGATGAACCCTTTACCGCTCTCGCCTTTAAAATTGCCTCTGACCCTTATGTCGGCACCCTGACATATTTCCGGGTCTACAGTGGCACCCTGACAAAAAGAACCTACGTTTTAAACGCCACCACGGGTGAAAAAGAAAGAGTAGGACGGTTAATAAGAATGCATTCTAACGAAAGAGAGGAGATTGAAGAAGTGAGGGCGGGTGACATAGCCGCCACCGTAGGATTAAAAGACACCGCCACTGGACACACCCTGTGTGACGAGGACCACCCCATACTTTTGGAAGAAGCGGTGTTTCCCGACCCGGTTATCACCGCCTCGATTGAACCGGCCACTAGAGAGGACAGAGACAAGCTGGGAGAAGTTCTTTCCCGCCTTATGAAAGAAGATCCAACCTTCAAAGTTAGGCAAGACAAGGAAACCGGGGAGACGGTTATCTCCGGCATGGGCGAGCTTCACTTGGAAATCTTGGTTGATCGGATGAAAAGAGAGTTCGGTGTTGATGTAAAGCTGGGACGACCGAAAGTCGCCTACAAGGAAGCAATCCGTTCAACGGCAGAAGCGGAAGCTCAATATGTAAAGCAGTCTGGTGGACGCGGACAGTACGGACATGTTTACCTTAGAGTGTCCCCCAAAAAAAGGGGGGAAGGATTTGAATTCGTTAATGATATTAGAGAGGGGACCATCCCTAGAGAGTTCATCCCTGCCGTTGAAAAGGGGGTTAAAAAAGCCTTAAACAAAGGAGTGGTGGCAGGTTATCCCTTAGTGGATATTGAAGCTGCTCTTTATGACGGCTCCTTCCACGAGGTCGACTCCTCCGATATGGCTTTTGAGATTGCCGGTTCTATGGCTCTCCGCAAAGCGGCTCAAAAAGCCAACCCGGTTCTTTTGGAGCCGGTGATGAAGCTGGAAGTTATCGTTCCGGAAAAATTCTTTGGAGATGTGATCTCCGATTTGAATTCCAGAAGAGGACAGATTAAAAAGACTTTCGAGCGAAGAAACTTGAAAGTGATAAATGCCGAGGTTCCCCTTGGAGAAATGTTCGGTTACGCAACCTCCATCCGCTCCTTAAGCGAAGGAAGAGGAACCTTCACCATGGAATTTGACAGATACAAAAAAGTCCCCGATAATGTAGCGGAGGAGATCATAGAGGGAGAAAGAAGATAAAATCTTCCACCCTCTTGACGCCGACACTAAAATTTATTATTATAACCCTAACTTAATTAATAAAATCTAAGTATGGCAAAAGAAAAATTTGAAAGAAAAAAACCTCACATGAATGTGGGAACCATCGGTCACGTGGACCATGGAAAAACAACCTTGACGGCCGCGATTTTAAAAACCTTGAGCTTAAAAGGATACGACGTCCCCGAAAAAGCGGTTGATGAGATTGACGCCGCTCCTGAAGAAAAGGAGAGGGGGCTTACCATTTCCATTTCTCACCTTGAGTACGAAAGCCCAAAAAGACACTACGCTCACATCGACTGTCCGGGACACGCAGACTTTGTAAAAAACATGATCACGGGAGCCGCCCAGATGGATGGTGCTGTGTTGGTAGTTTCAGCGGTAGACGGCCCAATGCCCCAAACAAGAGAACACATCTTGCTTGCCAAGCAAGTCGGTCTTCCCCGTATGGTGGTCTTTTTAAACAAAACCGACTTGGTGGAAGATGAAGAAATGATCGACTTGGTTGAAGAGGAGGTAAGGGAACTTCTTAAAAAATATGAATTCCCGGGGGATGAAATCCCAGTCGTAAGGGGATCAGCCCTTAAAGCTTTAGAGGCGGAAGGAGAAGACGATTCTAATTTGGAGCCGATCATGAAACTCGTTGAAAGCTTAGATGAATACCTTCCGGAGCCAAAAAGAGACACTGAAAAGCCTTTCCTTATGCCTGTGGAAGATGTTTTCTCCATTTCGGGACGAGGAACGGTTGCAACCGGAAGAATTGAAAGAGGAATCGTTAACTCGGGAGAAGAGGTTGAAATTGTCGGGCTGAAAGATGAGATTGACAAAACGGTAGCGGTCAGTGTAGAAATGTTCAACAAGATCTTAGACAAAGGTGTGGCTGGTGACAACGTCGGAATTCTACTTCGAGGAACTAAAAAAGAGGAAATTGAAAGGGGACAGGTACTGGCGGAGCCGGGTTCAATTACTCCTCACGCCGAATTTGAAGCCGAAGTTTACATCCTTACCAAAGAAGAAGGTGGAAGACACAAGCCCTTCTTCACAGGTTACAAACCCCAGTTTTACATCCGAACAACCGACGTAACAGGAGAGGTGACACTTCCTAAAGATACAGAAATGGTAATGCCGGGAGACAACGTGAGCATCAAAGTAAAAACAATCGTACCGGTTGCTATCGAAGAAGAGCAAAGATTCGCTATCAGAGAGGGAGGTAAAACAATCGGAGCCGGAGTAGTGACAAAAATAATAAAATAAAATACAATCACGAGGCCCAAAACGGGCCTCGTGAGTCGTTGACACCCCAAAGGGCAAAATGAATAAAGAAAAAAAACAAGAAATTCCAAAACTTAAGATAAAGTTGAAGGGCTACGACCACAAAGTATTGGATAAAAGCTGCAAACAGATTGTAGAAGCGGTTAAAAGACACGGAGCGGAGATAGTGGGCCCGGTGCCGCTGCCTACCGAAACGAGAAAATATACCGTCAACAGGTCAACTTTTGTGCACAGCCCATCCAAGGCTCAGTTTGAAATGAGAATTCACAAAAGACTGATTGAGGTTCCGACTCCAAAGCCGGACATTATCGAAGGTTTAAGACGTTTATCCCTGCCCACAGGAGTGGAAATTCAAATTAAAACTTAAAGAGATGATAACGAAAAATTATTAGCCCATTTTCAAAAAAGGCGTACCCAAGTAAATACCGGGTAAGCCCGGTATTGTTAGTTAAAAGCAGTATGAAATTCATTTTAGGCAAAAAAATTGAAATGACCCAAATTTTTAAAGACGAAGAGGTTGTCCCCGTCACCCTCATACAGGCCGGGCCTTGTTACGTAACCCAGATTAAAAATAAGGAAAAAGACGGGTACGAAGCCGTCCAAATCGGGTACGAAAAGATAACCAAGGATAAGAACCTTAAGAAAACAATGAAGGGCAAGCCTTATCGCTTCCTGCGGGAAACAAGGGGAAAGCTTCCCGAAAAAACAGAAGAGATAAATGTGTCTATTTTCAAAGAAGGAGATGTGGTTGACGTCACCGCCGTTTCCAAAGGAAAAGGATTCGCCGGGGGGGTGAAAAGATGGGGTTTTGTCGATAAAGCGAAAGCACACGGAGCTAAAGACATGAGAAGAATCGGAGCCACCGGAAGTCGTTATCCCCAAAGAGTGATCAAAGGAAGAAAAATGCCTGGGAGAATGGGAAGTGAAACCGTAACCGTCCGCAACCTCAAAGTAGCAAAAATAGACCCGGAACAAGACATTTTAGCCGTCAAAGGGGCCGTACCCGGCAAAAGAGGCACGTTTGTTAAAATCGTAGGAAAAGAAAAATGAAAATAGAGTCTTACAATCAAAAGTTAGAAAAAACGAAAAAACTTTCACTTCCTGAAAGCGTTTTTGGGCTTAAAGAAAACAACGACCTTTTGTGGCAGGTGGTAAAAAGTATGCAGGAAAACAAAAGAACGGGCACCGCCCACACCAAAAATAGAGGAGAGGTATCAGGAAGCAGAAGAAAACCGTGGCCTCAAAAAGGAACGGGAAGAGCCAGACACGGAGACAGGTATTCGCCGCTTTGGAGAAAAGGTGGTAAGTCTTTCGGGCCGAGAAATGAGCGAAAATATGGCACCAAAATTCCCAAAAAAATGAAAAGAAAAGCTCTTTTGGTGGCTTTAAGCTCCAAAGTGAAAGACGATGAACTTATCATCTTAGAAGAAATCAAAATCGAAAAAGCAAAGACAAAGGTAATGGCCCGATGGATGAGCTCTTTGCGGGAGAAAAAAAACCTTGGGGAAAAATCCGTTCTGATTGTACTGCCGGAAAAAGACAAAAAGATAGAAAGAGCGGTTAAAAACCTGCCCAAGACATCTTCCGTTGAAGCACGTAACTTGAACGCTCTCGAGGTTTTACGTTTTAAATATTTGGTAATGCCCGAAAAATCAATTAAAGTGATTAAAGAAGTATTTACTTCATAAAACATGGGAATTTTAGATAAAATAAAAGGGAAAGACAAGTCTTCAGCCGACCAAAAAAAGAAACAAGAAGAAAAGAAACGCCAAGAAAAACCTGACAAGAAGAAAAAGGTTCAACCCGCTGGAGCTTCTTTCGACCTTAGATTAAGACCGCACATTACAGAAAAAACAATGAGGTTGGCGGAAAAAAACCAATATACTTTTAAAGTAAACAAAAAAGCCAACAAAAAAGAGGTTGAAAAAACGATTCAAAGTTTGTACAGCGTAGACGTTTCAAATGTTCAAATAATAAACATTCCGGCTAAAAAAAGAAGAAGCGGGAGGACCAGCGGATGGAAGAAGGGATACAAGAAAGCGATTGTAAGGGTGCCGAAGGGTCAAAAAATAGATTTTGTAACAACATGAAAAGAAAAAGAGAAAAAAAACTTACCACCAGACTGAAAAACCGAGCGGGAAGATCACGTTCCGGGAAAATCACAACCAGACATAAAGGAGGTGGAGTTAAGAAACTGTACCGCCTGGTTGACTTTGGGCAAAGCAAAAAAGGAATGAAAGGGAAGGTAATAGACGTTCAATACGATCCTTACAGAACAGCCGCCGTTATACTGATCGAATACCCGGATGGAGATAAAAAATACCGGATCGCCCCCCACAAGGTAGAAAAAGGAGACGAAGTGATAATTGATGAAAAAACAGAAACCGAACCCGGCAACAGAATGAAACTTAAAAACGTCCCTGTGGGAATCCGCGTCTTTAATATAAGTTTTTCTAACGAAGGAAAGGGAAAGATGGTTCGTTCAGCCGGATCTTCAGCTGAAGTTCTAGGTCAAAAAAAGAAATATACCCATTTGAAGATGCCTTCTGGAGAGATAAGAAAAGTACACGGTGAAGGTTGGGCTACCGTAGGGCGTGTTTCCAATCCTGAACACAGATTCGAAGAAGTTGGAAAAGCGGGTTCCAAAAGAAGAAAAGGAGTAAGACCCACAGTACGTGGAACAGCTATGCAGGCCGGGCACCCTCATGCAGGAGGAGAAGGAAAAACCTCTATCGGGCTTAAACATCCCAAGACTCCTTGGGGGAAATTAGCTCACGGGGGCAAAACAAGAAGAAGAAAACACACCGATAAATACATTGTAAAACATCGCAACAGATAAAATATGCCAAGATCACTCAAAAAAGGGCCATACGTAGATCCCAACGTTTTAGAGAAAATGAAAGAGATTAAGAAAGGTTCCGGTAAGCCAATTAGAACCTGGTCGAGAGACTGCACCATCACCCCCGAGATGCTAGGGCATGTTTTTGAAATTTACAATGGGAAAGAGTTTGTAGAGGTTAAGCCAACCGAAGAAATGGTGGGTCACAAGATGGGAGAATTTTCCCACACTACCAAATTCGATAGGCACGGAGGAAGAATGCAAAGAGACTTGGAGAAAAAGGCCCAGGAAGCTGAAAGACAGCGAAGAAAAAAAAGTAAAGAAGAAAAGAAATAATCATGGCTATTACGGTAAAATTAAGACATTTGAATATAGCGCCGAGGAAAGCCCGGTTGGTAGCTGATTTGATCCGCAAAAAAAAGATAGGAGAAGCTAAAGAACAACTCAAATTCAGCACCAAAAAAGCCGCCCGGCCTTTTTTGAAACTTTTAAATTCCGCTGTGGCGACCGCGGAGCATGATTTTGATTTGGAAAGGTCCATCCTTTACATTTCCGAGGTTAAAGTGGATGAGGGTCCGACCTTAAAAAGAGTAAGAGCTAGAGCTCAAGGCGCTTTTTATTCCATCGACAAAAGAACCTCACACCTTGTTTTAAGCTTGGATACCGAAGAAGAAAAACAAGTTAAGGCCAAAAAGAAAGAAGGTCCCGAAACAATAAGCAAAGATGAGATAGACAAAGAAGCCCTCAAGGAGGAAAAGGAAAAAGAGTTGAAAAAAGCGAAAAAAGAACCTACTATGAGACCAGAAAGAAGAAAGAAAAAACAAGTATTCAGAAGAAAATCAATTTAAAATTATGAGTCACCAGGTACATCCAAAAGGATTTCGTATTAAAAACATCGAAGACTGGGAGTCACGAGGTTTCTACGGTAAAAAACCAGTAAAAGAACTGGAACAGGATTTTAGGGTGAGAGAGTTTTTAAAAAAGAGAATAGAAAGTGAAAATATTGAGGTTATTGAAATAGAGCGTTTTTCAAACGAAGTTAAAATCATTATAAGAACAAGCCGTCCTGGTCTTATCATCGGAAGAAGAGGAGACAGGGTTTCCCGCTTAAAAGAAGAATTGGTTAAAAAAGTGCCTGAGTTGAAAAACGTTAAAATAGAGGTTAAAGCGGTAAAAAATGTATGGACCTCAGCCCGCCTGACCGCAGAATGGATGGCCCGCCAGATTGAAAAAAGAATGTCCTACAGAAGAGTTTTAAAGCAGGCCTTGGGAAAAATAATGCGCAATAAAGAAGTAAAAGGCGCGAGAGTGCAGCTTGCCGGACGGTTGAACGGAAACGAAATGTCCCGCACCGAATGGATGAAGGAAGGAAAACTCAAAAGACAAACCTTACGCAGCAACTTGGATTACGCCTTTACGCAAGCTTACTGTACTTACGGCGTGATAGGAATCAAGGTTTGGATTTACAAAGGGGAAGAATTGTGATGAAATATGCTTAGACCGAAAAAAACAAAATATGACAAGTCGCAAAAAAGAAGAACCAAAGGCAACGCCTCCAGAGGAACTACGTTGGCGTTCGGCTCTTTTGGTTTGAAATCAAAACAAGCAAAATGGATCACCTCCAGACAAATAGAAGCTTCGCGGTTGGCAATCTCAAAAATAGTAAAAGGAGAAGGGAAGGTATGGATAAGAATATTCCCTCACAAACCGATCACCAATAAGGGTGTTGAAGTTCCTATGGGGGGGGGAAAGGGAAGAGTAAGCGACTACGTTTACCCAATCAAACCGGGAAGGATCATATTCGAAATTGAAGGAGTAAGTGAAGAAAAGGCAAGAAGAGCTTTTAAAAGAGCTTCGGCTAAGCTTCCCATTAAAACTAAATTTATTAAAAAAGGATTTTGATGGCCAGTGAAGATTTAAAAAAATTAAGAGAGAAAGGGTTGAGCGGTTTACAAAAAGAGTTAAAAAAGAAACGCCAGGAATTGGCCAACCTTTATTTAAAACTGGAAAACAATCAGTTGTCCGACACCAATTTGATTAAGAAAACAAAAAAAGAAATAGCGAGAATTCTTACAATAATTCACGAAAAAGAGAAAGTATGAGCAAAAAAAGAATGAAAGCCAAAGTGCTTCAAAACAAAATGACAAAGACGATAGTGGTTGAGGTGGAAAGAATTAAAAAACACCCCAAATATTTGACGCATTTTGCGGTGCATAAAAAATACAAAGTTCACGATGAAAAAGAAGAATGCGAGCCGGGAGACGTCGTCATGATAGAAGAATCCAGGCCCAGAGGAAAGAATAAGAAATGGACCGTGGTTGAAAAATTATGATTCAACAAGGAACAAAATTGAATGTGCCAGACAACTCCGGAGCAAGGATGATAAAATGCATCAAGGTTTTGGGTGGAAGCAAAAGAAGATACGCCCGACTAGGAGACATCATTGTAGGAGCTGTGAAAAAAGCTGATCCGAGAAAACCCGTTAAAAAACACGACGTGGTAAGAGCTGTTGTCATCAGACAAAAAAAGTCGTACCGCAGAAAAGATGGTTCCTATATCAGTTTCGACGAAAACGCAGCTGTTGTTCTGGACGGAAAAACAAAAAAACCCAAGGGGGGAAGGATATTCGGCCCCGTTGCCAGAGAAGTACAAGAAGCCGGCTTTGAAGAAGTAGCGGGAATCGCTAAAGAATTAGTTTAAACATGAAGATAAAAACAAACGACAAAGTTTTAATAACCAAAGGAAAAGACAAGGGGAAGGAGGGAAGGGTGACAAGAGTCATCCTCGACCAAAAAAGAGTGGTCGTAGAAGGACGAAATTTGGTTAAAAAGCATATAAGGCCTCAAAAGGAAGGGGAAAAAGGCAAGGTTATGGAAATAGAATCACCTCTTGCCGTTTCCAACGTAAAATTGATATGTCCTCATTGTAATAAGCCCACCAGAGTCGGACACACTTTTAAAGACGACGAGAAGCGTAGAATTTGCAAAAAATGTGAAAAAATGATTCAATAATGAAGTCCCTAAAGGAAAAATATAACAAGGAAGCGGTGCCTGCATTAAAGAAGAAGTTTGACTTGAAAAACAAAGCCGCCGTATGTGAAATAGAAAAAGTTATCATAAACACCGGTTTTGGAAAAAAAGTAGTTGAAATGACAGGTAAAGAAAAGAATAAACTTTTTGAAAGAGTTAAGGAAGATCTCGCCCAAATTACGGGCCAAAGCCCCGTCTTGACAAAAGCGAGAAAATCCATCTCCGATTTTAATTTGGTAAAAGGAGATTTTGTAGGGGCGAAAGTTACTTTAAGAGGCCAGAAAATGTTTGATTTTTTAGACAGACTGATCCACGTGGCGCTTCCAAGAAGTAGAGACTTCAGGGGAATTCCCAGAAAATCAGTTGATCAGGCGGGGAATTTGAGCCTCGGGATGAAAGAACACACCGTTTTTCCCGAAGCAGACGTCAAAAGATTGGAAGATGCCTTTGGGTTTCAGGTGGTTATAAAAACCAATACTAAAGACAGAAAAAAAGCGATAGAACTTTTTGAAAAACTCGGCTTTCCTTTACAAAAAGAATAATGAATCAATATGGCAACCAAAGCACAAATTGAAAAATCGAAAAAAGAACCGAAACACCCTACCCAAAAAGTAAACCGCTGTTTTAAGTGTGGAAGAGCCAGAGGTTATATGAGGGATTTCGGGCTTTGCAGGATTTGTTTTAGAGAAATGGCCCGGAAGGGGAAAATACCAGGGGTTAAAAAATCAAGTTGGTAACCATGGATACGATAGCAAACATGTTAACTTCCATCAGAAATGCTCAGATGGCCCTCAAAGACGAGGTTCTTATTCCTCATTCCGACTTAAAGTTTAAGATAGCTCAAATCCTGGAAAAAAAAGAATTCGTGGAAAAAGTTCAAAAATTTGGACGGAAAAGAAAAAAAACAATAAGGATAACTTTAAAATACGACGAGGATATGAATCCGGGGGTCAGAGAAATAAGAAAGATATCAAAGTCCGGCCAAAGAATTTATACAACCAGCCACGACCTTAAACCGGTAAGGCAAGGATACGGTATTGGAATCGTTTCCACCTCAAAAGGAGTCATGACTGCCGAGGAAGCAAAGAAAAAAGGAGTAGGAGGAGAATATATTTGTCAAGTTTGGTAATAATTTTTTATGAGCCATAT
>CAZTOB010000015.1:0-11914 GCA_964615425.1 uncultured Candidatus Saccharibacteria bacterium
AACTGATAAAAGCCATGAACTCAGCCATCCGGGCCGCATAACCGTATTCATTGTCGTACCAGCTTAAAACCTTTACTAAAACTCCCTTCCCTCCGGACTTTAAAACTTCAGTGGACAACCCGTCAACAATACTTGCTTCTTCTCTGCCGATGATATCGCTTGAGACAAGCGGCTCCTTGCTGAAAGAAAGTGTCCCCTCAGGAAATTTTTTAGCTGCATTTTTCAAAACTTCGTTTACTTCTTTAGCTGCAACTTCTTTTTCAAGCTCCGCTATTACCTCTAAAACCGAACCGCAGGAAACGGGGACCCGCATTGCTGTGGCCGATAATTTGCCCTCAAGCTCCGGCAATACTCTAACCACCGCCTTGTCCGATCCGGTGGTAGTGGGGATGATGTTTAAAAAAGCGGTTCTAGCTCTTCTTAAGTCTTTGTGCGGTCCGTCCACCAGGTTCTGACTAGCGGTAACGGCATGAACGGTCAACATTTGGCTTCGCACAAGGCCGAACTCATCATTTAACACCTTTACCACGGGGGTAGCGCAATTCGTGGTGCAGGAACAAGTTGAAACCACTTTGTGTTTTTCAGGGTCGTAGTCTTCGTGATTTACTCCCATCACAAAATGGGGAAGATCAGCTGTTTTTGAGTTAGCGGAGATCACAACTCTCTTAGCACCCGCTTCAAGATGTTTTTTTGCTCCTTCTTCATGGGTAAAAACCCCCGTGCATTCCAAAACGGTGTCAATCTCTAATTCCTGCCAGGGAAGTTCAGCCGGATTCTTTTCCGAAAAGACCCTTACTTTCTCTCCATTCACTTTAAAAAACTCATCTTCCACCTCGATCTCGCCCTCAAAATGACCGTAAACGGAATCGTGGCGTAAAAGGTGCGCCAGTGATTTTTTAGGAGCCAGATCATTTACCGCGACCACCTTCATTTCAGGATGGTTTTTAAGCAAAGCTTTAAAAACCGACCTTCCTATCCTTCCAAAACCATTTATTGCAACTTTAGCCATAGAAGATTGAAGTTTAATTGTTTAAACCTAAGATTTTAGCGATTTTTTTTCTTTCGAACCCGACGATGATTTGTCCGTCTATCTCCGCCACGGGAACACCTCTTTGACCTGACTTTTCTATCATCTCCGTAGCCGCTTCCTTGTCCTCGGCTACGTTAATCTCTTCAAACTCAACATCGTGTTTTTTTAAAAACTCCTTCAAGGTAACGCAGTAAGGACATGTCGGAGTCGAATAAACTTTTACTTTTGGTTTTGACATTTTTAGATGTTTAATTTTTTATTCACAGCTTCCACCGGAGGCCGCACCCGCTTCCATTCCGAAACCCGGAGAAAGAGCCTGGGTGGAAAGAGTTTGACTGCATTCTTCCGGTTTTTCGGTAAAAGCTTCACAAATCCTGTTTTTAAAACTTTCCGGTGATCTATCAGGAAGACTGACCACTTGATCATTGATCACTAAAGTAGGAGATCCAGAAACATCATACTCTTCGTTGAGATCAGCGTGAACTTCAAAAACAGGGTACTGCCCGTTAATCCAACTTTCTTTGTTTTCGTAAGCTGCTGTTGCGCCGTATTCCTCATCCGTTCGTGAAACACAGTCGTTTAAACTTTCCCTGTCAACCCCCGCCTCCTCCAAGCACACATCTCCTTCCCCTTTGTCGACAAAGCACTCAAGGTACGAGATGATTTTTTCAGGTTGCTCATTTTCGATGCAGTATTGAACCATATTTTCATCTATTTCTTCCTTGTCATGCATGATGTAGTCGACGAAATAAATACCCATGTCAGCCTTGTCACCTAGAAGCTCCCAGACGGGTAAAAACCCTTTTTGGGCCTGCAGCCCGTAAGGACAATAACTCATTACAAAAAGCTTCACGTCGGGCGTTTCTCTCTGGCTTGTTTCCGAAGAATCTGCAAACTCTTCCAAATCTATCGCCTGAGGAAAAAGATATTTTCCGTCTTTGGTGGCAAACGATTGATAGTTCTGTCCCTCTATGTCCAAGTCAAAAACATAAAGCCCACCCTCCTCTTTCATCTCTCCAATCGTAACCGAGGCGGAACCAACGTTGTCTTTTATGTATTTCATCACTCTTTCTTCCACTTGATCCTCTTCCATCACAAAACCTTTTTCAGTTCCACACAAGCTGTCTTTAAAGAAAAAGACGCTTACCGCTGCAAGAGCAATTAAGAAAATAGCTGTTCCAAGCCAAAAATTCCTGCCCCCTATCTTGAACCCCTTTTTTTCTTTTACCATTTTATCTTTCACCTTATTTTTTTATTATTTCTCACACTTTTAGATTAACACAAATACTCTTCTTCTACAAAACCTCTTTTTTCACCTTTTCCATAAGCTTGATTTGGGGGAATTTCCCCAGCCCTCCTTTGCGGCACTCTTTCTCACTGAAAAATTTAACCTCGTCTTTTTTCCCTCCTTTTATTAAGGTCGGGCAAGGAAGCTCGCAGTGTCTTTTTTTAAGAGAACAGGTAGAGTGATCAGAGGTGACAACAACCAAGGTTTCTTCAAGGTTTAAAAACGGTTTTATCCTTTCGTCCACTTTTTCCAAGAACTTTTCTTTAGCGTGGTAGTTCCCGTCTTCGGCCAAACTGTCTGTAGCCTTGATGTGGGTAAAAACGAAATTGCCCCTGTCAAGCGCCTCAAGAGCCTCGGCCACCTTGGCTTCAAGGTCGGTGTCTTGATGCCCGGTCGCTCCTTTGACCTTTAAAACTTTCATCCCTAAAACCTCCGCTATCTGTTTATAAAGAGGCTTGCCCGCTACACAAAAAGCTTTAAAGCCCCACCTATTATAAAAAGAGTCAACGTCCCTGCAGCTTGAAGCTCCTCTGGTTAAAACAGCGTTGGCCGGAGGTAAACCTTCTTTTTGTCTTTTTTTGTTTACAGGGTGATCTTTTAAAACTTCTCTTGCTTTTTTTAAAAACTCATTTAAAGCCTGGCTTGTTTTGACGGCTTCGGGGGTTTCTTTTTCGGGGCTTGATTTTTTGAAACCGGAGGAAAGAGTGGAGTAAAAAGTATCCGTGTCCGAGATACAAGGACTCAACCCCTCCCCTCTCATTACAATTCCCAGCCGGTGATCAGTAGCGCTTTCAATTAAAAAACGGATTTCGCCTGACTTTATTTCCTTTAAAGAGCCAACCAGCTTTTGAGCTTGTTCGGTTTTGATCCGGCCCGCCCTTCTGTCTGTCACTTCTCCTTCCGGGTTCATAGTGGCAAAATTTCCCCTTAAAGCTACATCGCCCGGCTTTGTTTTTATCCCCGCCCCCCGGCTGGTAAAAAAACCCCTTCTTATCCCCAGTTTTTGAGGGTCGTAACCGAAAAGTTGAAGATGCCCTTCTTCAGAAGTGGGAAGGGCGCCGGAAAAAGCGGGCTCCAAAAGACCCGTCTGCCCCAAAAAAGCAAGCCGGTCCAAGTTGGAAGTATGAGCTTCCTCCAGAGGAGTTTTTCCTTCAAACTCAGGGATAGGTTCATCCCCCAGGCCGTCCAAAACTAAAAAAAGTACTTTTTTCATTTTTAAATTAAATCTTCTTCAATTCTTAAAAGCCGATTGTATTTAGAAACCCTTTCCCCTCTTACGGGGGCGCCCGTCATCAAGTAGCCGGCCCGGACCGCAACCGACAAGTCAGTGATGAAGTGGTCGTTTGTTTCTCCCGAGCGGTGCTTGGCGAAAACTTCCAAACCTTCCTCTTTAGCTGTTTTAACCGCCTCGAGGGTTTCACTGACTGTCCCCGCCTGGTTCGGCTTTACAATCACCCCGTCTAAGACTTCTTTGTAGCGTTTTATCTTTTTAGAGCTGGTGACCGTCAAGTCGTCCCCTAAAACCTTGCTCCCGGAGTCTTTTAAAAGCTTCCAGGAGCCGGGGTCTTTTTCACTGAAAGGATCCTCTATGGCCCTTATATCAAACTTTTTTATCAGATCTTCATAAAAATGAGCCAGTTCCCGGCCGGTCAATCTTTGACCTTCGAAGTTATAGGTTTTGGAGTTGACGTCATAAAAAGAACTAGCCGCTACGTCTAAAATAATTTCTCCCTCTACTCCCAAAGAAGAAACCGCCCTTTTTAAATAATCTAAAACATCCTTCGAACTGCTCAAAGCAGGAGTTAAGCCTCCTTCCAACCCCGTGTTGACCGAAGAAAGCCCGACCTCTTTTTTAAAGATCTCTGACAGCTTATAATAAAGAGCAACCCCTTTTTCAACCCTTTCTTTTACCGTCCCCCCCGAAGGAGAAAACATGAACTCCTGGGTTGAAACCTCTCCCCCCGCATGAAGACCTCCTTCAACCATCAAAAAGGCGGGGCGGGGAAGAAAAAGCGCTTCTCCCGGAAAAAAACTGGCCAGGTAACTAAAAACCGGCCCGTTTTTTTGGATGCTCTCCGCTCTTAAAAAAGCAATAGATAAAGACAAACAGGTGTTTCCACCCAGCTTTCTCTTGTTTTCGGTGCCGTCAAGGTCGATTAAAAACTGATCGAACTCTTTTAAGTTCTTAAAACTTTTCCCTTCAATTTGCGGGGATATTTTTTTTAAAACCTGCAGGGCGTCTTTTCTTTCCACCGCCTCGTCTTCTCCGGTTGAAGTCCCTGAAGGAGCAGAGGCTCTCCACACCCCCTCCCTTGTAACAAGATCAACTTCAAGAGCCCACTCCCCCTTGGAGTTTAAAATCCGACGCCCCATTATTTTCTCAATCTTTATCATTTGTGATCGATTTTACATGTTTGTAAGCTGAAATGGCGGCGGTGGCTCCCTGGCCGGCTGCTGTTACGATTTGTTTATCTCTGATGTTACTTACGTCCCCGGCAGCAAAAAGCCCCTCCGTTTTAGTCTCACACGTTGCAAGATCAACCGTCACCTCGTCCCACCGGCTGAATTCAACAAGATTGTTTACAAAGTCAGTGGCTGGAACGTAGCCCACTTCGATAAAAACACCTTCAACCTCCAGCTTCTTTTTTTGCCCGCTTTCAAGGTCTTTAAAGGTTAAAGCCTCCACTTCCTTTTCCCCTTCTATTTTCTCGGTCATAGCTTGAAAATGAAGCTCTATTTTCTCATTTTCTCTTATCTTTTCCAAAAGAAGTTCGTCCCCAGCCGGTTGTTTTTCAACCTCCAAAAGGTGAACTTTGCGGCAATAAGAAGAAAGTTCCAAGGCGGCCTCCAGGCCGGAGTTCCCTCCTCCGACAACAGCCACCTCTTTCCCGCTGTAGAGAGATCCTTCGCAGGTCACACAGTAAGTGACCCCTTTGCCGAGCAGTTTCTTTTCCCCCGGCACCTCCAAGGGCCTGGGGTCCCGGCCGGTGGCGATTATGACAGATTTCGCTTGATAATCTCCCTCGCCTGTTGAAATATGAAAAAGGGAATCCTTTTTTTTCACCTTTTTAACCTTTTCACCCTTTTTGATTTCAACGTCGAACTCTTTCATTTGTTCTTGAAATCTTTTTAAAAGATCAGCCCCCCTGATTTTTTTAAAACCGGGGTAGTTTCTAACGGTAAAAGCTTTTCCCAGCTGGCCTGTGAAATCTTCCGTAATCAAAAGACATTTCATTTTTTTTCGGGCGGCGTAAATTCCGGCTGTAATACCGGCCGGTCCGCCTCCGACAATCACAACGTCCCACATCTTATTCCCAATTACTCAAATTAATCACCTCGGGGATGGCGGAAATGACATCGCTGGCCATCAGACTGTCTTTCAACCTTTCCCCCGCCACCTCTCCCGCCTTGCCGACTATGAAACTCCCCAAGACCCCCGCTTCAAAGGGAGAAAGTCCTCTTGCTATCAAACTTCCGCAGATCCCGGCCAAAGTGTCTCCCGTCCCGCCCACGGAAAGATAAGGGTTGGCGGTGGAGCTTAAGGCAATCTTGTCTCCGTCCGTCACCATATCCGGCCCGGTTTTTAAAAGAAGGTTGGTTCCCATTTCTTCCGCTTTTTTCTTAACCATTTCCTTTTTTCCTTCCAAAGACAAATCCCCTATCTTCTCCCCCGTTAAAACGAAAAACTCGTAGGAATGAGGGGTGATGAGAAAAGGTTTGTTTTTGATAATATCGGTCTTTTCACCAAGAGCGTGGATGGCGGCCGCATCGATAACAGCCGGAACCTCTATCTCTGTTAAGTATTCCCGCACCGCTTTTTTGGTTTCTTCGGAGCGCCCCGCACCGCCTCCAATAACAACACAAACGTTGCCTCTTGAAACCTTTTCGGCCGCTCTTGTTTGGGACAAAAGAACCGGAAGATGTTCTTTAGTAAGCCAGTTGCCGCTTAAAGGATAAGCAGCCAGGTCCGGAGAAAAAGAAGCGATGATATCAGCTGCTCTTTGAGGAGAAATGACCCGCACCATGTCTGACCCTGCTTGGTAGGCGGCCATAGCGGAAAGAGCCGGCGAACCGGTGTAAAAGTCTCCTCCTCCGATCACCAGGACCAGTCCGAAGTCGTACTTTCTAAAATACTTGCTTTCTCTTTTTTTGTATGTTTTTTGTAAAAGCTCCAGTTCGTTCATATTTTTTCTTTAATGAATCTTTTTAAATCCTTTTTGTACTTGGAACTCAAAAGAGAAAGGGCACAATGAGACTTGAGCCAGCTTCTTGTCTCTCCGCACTGAAGCCACTCCCCTTTGATTAGAGACCCGTAAAACACCTTGCCTCCTTTAAGAGCCGCTGCCATCGCCTCGGCTAAAACAATCTCACCCTTTCCTTCCACCATTTTCCCCGCCTCCGCCACCGCCTCTTCATTTTCCAGGTATTCGAATATGTCAGAAGTTAAAACATATTTCCCCATGACAGCCAGATCGGAAGGAGCTTCGTCAGGAGAAGGTTTTTCCACAACCCGCTTCACTTTGTAAACTCCTTTGGCTATTTTTTCGGGGTCAACCACCCCGAAAGAAGAAACTTCATCTTCACTCACCCTGTAAAGCCCGATAACAGGCCTGCCTGAGGTTTTAAAAACGTTCAGGAGCTGTTTCAGGGCCGGCTCCTTGGTGAAAACAAGGTCATCGCAAAAAAGAACCGCAAAGGGTTCGTTTTTCACCTTATCCTTAGCTTGTAAAATGGCGTGTCCGTCGCCTTTTGGTTCTTTTTGAAAGACAAACTCCAAGGAAAGCTCCTCAGCTAAATTGGTAACTGCCCTAAGAGAAGCTAAAAGCTCGACTTCTCCTCTTTCCTCCAAAGTTTCTTCCAGCTTCGAATCTTTTTCGAAGTAGGAAATAATGGGGCTTTCTTTTGAAGAAACGACCATCACCACCTCTTCAATCCCGGAAAGCTTCGCTTCTTCCAAAATGTGATGGATCATTGGTTTTTCACCCACCGGAAGAAGGGGTTTCGGGACCGCCTTGGACAAGGGCAAAAACCTGGTGCCCATCCCCGCCGCCAAAACAACCGCCTTTTTTATTTTTTCCATAATGATGTTTAATTACTGTTTTTTTTCTTCCTCAAGAAAGCGGGTGACTCCCACTCCTCTTCTTTTTTCAAAAGTTCTTTTTCGATTTCTTTGAGGTTTTTGTGAACTTCGAGAGCATTTCTTCTTTCTTTTTCTTCTTCTTCTTTGTTTCTTCTTTCTTTTTCTTCTTCATCTTCTTCTTGTTCTTGCACTCTCCGCCTGGCATCCACCCTCACCTTTTCAATTTTTTTTTGTTCTTCTTCTTTTCTCTCTTCCTGCTCTTCTTCTTCGTCTTCTTCTTCAAAATCATCTAAAAAAAGATCTTCCATCTCGCAACCCACCCCCAAAAGAGTGACGTCAACTCTGTTTTTGCCTCTTGTCAGGTCAACTCCGAAGATTATTCTTGCTTTTTCACCGTCGTTTTCCTCGGCCACCGCCTCCGATATCTCCTCCACCTCCGAAAGAGAAAGGTTGTTGGGCCCTCTAATGTTGAACACTATATTTTCCGCCTCCTTTAAGTCATACGGATAAAGAGGGTTGTCCATAAGGTCCTTGAGGACTCTTTTGACCCTGCCTTCACCGGAAGCCCTGCTCCGGGTGAGATAAGACAAGCTTCTTTTGCCCTTTTTAAAAACAGTTTCCAGATCCGCAAAGTCTATATTAATCAGCCCGGGGCTGTGAGTCATGTCGATAAGGCCGGCCAAACTGCTCCCTATGGTTTCGTTGATACTTGAAAGAGCCTTTTTGATGGGCACTTTTTCATCAACCACCTCGAAAACCCTTTGGTTGGGGATGACGGAGATGGCGTCCATCTCTTTTCTCATCCTTCCCAAAGAAAGTTTAGCCGTTTCAAGTTTTCTTTCCCGTTCAAAATCAAAAGGAAGGGTGAAAATACCGTAAACCAAGCTCCCCGACTCGCGACAAATGCGGGCCACAACGGGAGCCGCCCCTGAACCCGTGCCTCCCCCCAAACAGGTGAGAATGATGGAAAGATCCGCCTCACCCAGCTCCTCTTTTATCTTTTCTATACTTTGTTCGGCCGCCTTTTTCCCCAGCTTGACGTTCATTCCTGTTCCCATGCCCCTGGTCGCCTTCTTTCCGAAACGGATTGTTTTCAGTCTTCTTTTACGGGAGTATTTGGAAAGAGCCGACTCGTCGGTGTCTAAAACAAAAAAACTGGTCCTTTTGTAAGTATCGGCTATGTCGGAGATAATGGAGCCCGCTCCTCCTCCGATACCGATGATGTTTATCTTGATTTTATGAATCGGGAATTTCTCTTTTGATTTTTCAGTTGATGAGTTCTTTTTTTTCTTGGGCATAAGCTAAAAAAATTATATGAATTTATTCAATGATAAAATCTTTAGTAGTCATTTGTCAATCAATCTTCGGTGTCCAAAACGATGGTCACCGGACCATCGTTAACCAAAGAAACATTCATGTAAGCGCCGAAAACGCCTGTTTCGACGCTTACTTTTTCTTTTAAAGACTTAACAAGCCAAAGATAAAGTTCTTCCGCTTTTTCGGGGTCGGCCGCTTCCTGAAAGCTGGGCCTTCTTCCTTTGGAAGTATCGGCCAAAAGAGTAAACTGAGAAACAACCAGGGCTTCGCCCTCAACGTCAGCCAGAGAAAGATTCATTTTCCCCTCTTCCTCCATCACCCTCAAATTGACTATTTCTTCGGCCAGTTCTTCCGCCGTCTGTCGGCTGTCTTCCTTGGCCACCCCGAGAAGAATTAAAAAACCCGCCCCTATTTCACCCCTCACTTCTCCTTCAACTGAAACACGGGCTTTCTTAACTCTTTGCAGTACGCATTTCATCAGAGCCGGGTTGTTATCGTCGAGATGCGTATTTCGTAAGGGAAAAGAGGCCGCAGAAGAGAAACATCAAAAAGAGAAACACCCAAGATCACTAAAACCGCTAAGACGGCGGGGGAGGCTGCTTTTTTCCACTCTGAAACCCTTCTTTCTTTTATCAACAAATAAAAAGTGGTCGCGGTTAAAGAAAAAAGCACCAAGAAAGAAGCTGCAAAGCCCAAATATTTAAATATTTCCTTTTGCCTTGTAATTAAAAAAGTGGAAGGTTCAGTTAAAACCTTCTCGCGTGCTTCAGTCGGCGGGGTCTCTTGCTGGACGGGCTCTTCGGAAACAACAAGCTCCTTTTCTTCAACCGGAACCGACTTCTCTTCTACTTCTTCATTTGAAACCGGCTCTGTTTTTTCACCTCCAACCTCACTCGGAGCAGTCTTTTCCGACGCGGCGGGAGTTGACGCAAGACGATGCCCTTCCGGCTCAGCAAAAAACTGAACCACCACGGTAACGGTGTTCCCCTCGAACTCCCCTCTTGCCACCCCGATTCCAATCTCCTTAAAACGGGGGTTTAAAAGATTTTCTTTGTGGCTTGGAGAATCGTTCCAGGCCTGGTGGGCTTCCTCGGCGTCAATAAAGCCGATGGCCAGGTTTTCACCGGCCATGGTGTAGGTGTAGCCGGTCTCCCTTATCCAGTCCCAGCCCTGCCTGCCCTCCGGATCGGTATGAGCGAAGTAGTCGTTTTCAATCATGTCCCGTGCTTTGGCCTCAGCCGCCTGGTTTAAAGATTCATTTTCTTCTAAAACTCCGAGGTTTAAAGAAGCCCTTTGTCTGTTTAAAAGGTTGACAAGATCAGTGGAAACTATCTTGGCAAAGAAAAGCTGGCTGGAAAAGGGAAGAAGAAAAGAAAGAGCCACCACTCGAAATATTAAAAACCCTACCGCAAGGGACAACAAGAAATCGGTTCTTAAAAGATAGGGTTTTCGTCCGTTTTTCTTGCAGGGGATAAAACAACATTTTATTTTTCGAACGGAAAACTTCATTATTGTTTTATAGCACAAAAATCATTTCTTTTCCACCTTTTATTTCTGTGGGAAGACTTTAAGACAATAACTGAAAGTATAGTTGAAAATAATTTTGCCTTACCTCCCTGTCTTTTTTGCCAAAAACTTTTCCAAAAGAAAAGTTATTCCGAGGGCCAGAATGGTTATTAAAAACGCCTGAAACAAAGAGTTATTAATCATCAACCTTAAAAATATATTGATTGTTTTCCCCTCCGCTCCCAAGGACTCATCGGGAACCTTGACAGTTTTTCCCTTTACCTCTTGAAACTTTTTGTTAAGGGCCTTTACCAGCTCTTCCAGGTCTTCTTTCTTTTTATCCACCTCGCCCTTAACGCTTTTAAAAAATGGCTCATCTTCTTCGTCATCGCCCAAAACCCTTCCTCCTCCTCCGCCACCTTCTCCCCCGTTATCAGTTGGTTCTCCATTAACCTCGTCTTTACAATAAAAGTCTTCACCCTCTTCTATTTCTTGAACATAAAACTCTATATCCCCCTTGATACTGTCTGTTTGAGAAGTATTGCCTACCAAACTACCGTCACACCGCAAGACACCGTCTTCAACAAACAGATCTCCAAAACACCAAACCTTGCCGATTTGGTAGGTTTCCCCCTCTTTAAACCAATCATCTGCAAAAAGACTACCGGTTGAATCTGCCAAGCGATAAGTCCTACCTTCATTTCCATCCTCTTGGGGCAAATCCGAGGGCTTTCCCTCAAACAATACCTTTTCCCCCGGCTCCCAATTCGCATCTCCGTCATCCACCCAGAAGAAAAACTCCATCTCCTCGTCAAGTTCCCCTCCCCATTTCCCTTCAGTATCGTCTACCTCACTCTCCGGATCGTTGATTCCATTTTCCGCCGATTCGGTAAGAGCAATCGTAAGACAGCTCCAAGAATCTTTATTGACTACAAGAGAGATAACATCACCCCCGCTATCCCCGGGTTTTAGATCTTGAAAGTCAAAAAATAATTTATTCTCTAAGCCAGAAAGACTCCAGGTACAGCTACAAGGCTCATCTGTCCCCTCCCAGACGAAATCTCCACTACCATTTTCCATGCAAAGCCTTTCGTTGTAAAAACAATAGTTGCCCACCTTAAGATCTAATTCAGAATTTTGAGCCTGAACAAACAAGGGAAAAACGAAAAGTAACGCGCTGATTATTAATATTTTTTGGATTTCTTTTTTCATTTTTTTGTTTTTATTATTGACCGGGAGTAGGGGTACCTAACACCTTCCAATCACTAACATCATCGCCCTCGTCAAACCCTTTGGGATCTCTACTTATCGACGCTCCTTCTTCCGCTTCTATATCCCACGCAGAGAAAGAATCGTCTTTGCCTTTCTCCCAAGCAACAAAGTCTATCTCAGTCCCTTCTTCGTTTTTAAGAGAAATATGATCTCCGTCGTTTAAAAGCCACTCGTCAAGAGATCCTCCTAGATTTCTATGATTATTCGGAGAACAATCCCAAAGATTGCCACACGTTTGATTGTCATGAGAAATAACGATAAAATCTCCACTTTCTAAAATCCTGTCACTGTTAATTTTCTCATCTTCCTCTGCGCTAACCAACCTCCAGTTTTTTAAAGACCAGTCCTTGTTTGAGGCGTTGTAAAGCTCCACCCATTCGTTTTTTCCTTCATTACCGTGAGAATCATCAACCTCGTAAAA
>CAZTOB010000016.1:0-9438 GCA_964615425.1 uncultured Candidatus Saccharibacteria bacterium
TCTGCCGCTTAGAAGCTCAACGCGACTCATTTGCAGTATAGCAATAAAAGGGTTAATTGTCAACAGAAAAAAGTATCTCCTTCTCCCGAGAAGATATTTTTCTCCAGTCGTGTTTTTCTGCATTCTCCCGCGCCCGTCGGGAAAGCTTTCTTCTTTCCTCCTCGTTTTCCAAAAGAAAAATCACCTTTTGAGAAAACTCTCCCGTCCTCCCTTTCTTTACCTTCACCATCCCTTTTTTGAAGGTGTCTTCGTAAGCCGGAAGATTCCAGGCGACAACAGGAAGGCCCACCGCCTGAGCCTCAAGAGCCGCTAATCCAAATCCTTCTTCATAGCTGGGAAAAAGGAAGGCTTTTCCCCCCGCCAGAAGAGAAAAAGCTTTTTTATCTTCCAAGAATCCGAAAACCTCTATCTTGCCTTCCAACCCTTTTTTCTTTATCTTTTGTTTCAATTTTTCAACAAACCTTCTCTCCCCCTTCCCGATTAACCCCAGTTTTGCACCTCTTTTTTCTTCCACCACCTTCTCCCACACCACAGGAAGATCCAAAACTCCCTTTACGGGATGAACTCTTCCTAAATAAAAGGCGTCAAACTCCTCCCCGGCCGGAGGAAAACTATTAAGACGGGAAAAAGCCACTCCGTTGGAATTAACCACCACCTTTTCCGGATCGAAACCTCTTTTTTCAAGTTCCTTTTTCACCAGGGAGCTAGCCACCACCCGGTCGGAAAAAAAACGCACCAGGAAAAGGCTCAGATCCTGCGCCTTGCAGCTTACCAGGTTTCTAAGCCAAAAACCAGGCCTTTCTCTCCAATTCCCGTAAATGTGGTGGACCGGTTGAACCCACCTAACTTTCCCCTTCAACTTCAAAGCCAAAACGGGCAAAACGTTGGGCAGTATCTCCGACTGGCCGTAAACAATGTCCCACTCTTTTTTGATAAAAAAAAGTTTAAAAACCCCGAAAACGGTCCTTAAAAAATAAGTTAAGATCAAAGACCTTCTTTTCTTTTCACAGGTGGTCAAAAGATAACGGGCCTTCAACCCCTCTTTCTTTAGAAACCTTTTTCCCAAAAGAGAGGTTAAAACAGTAACCTCCACCCCCTTCATCCTTTTGAAGATATTCAAAAAACGGTTCCTCCCTCCGCTGGGACCGTCCAAAAAAGTGTTGTCCAAAACTAATATCTGCATCTTTTAAACTTATGCTTTAAAAAGTAAAAAGTATAGACTGCAACCGTTAAAAAACAGCAGACGGGATGAAGAAGCCAGCTTGCATCCCTGTCCCGGAAAGAATTTCTTAACCCTTCCAGGAGAGGCCCGACGAAGCTCGCGCAGAAAAGAACCGCCCCGAGAAAACGAAAAGGAGAAGAGGTTTCAACCCAGGTTTCATTCCCTTCTTTCTTCCTTTCAAGAAACTTTCCCGCTATCTTAGCCCTTTTTCTCAAAAAACCGGCCAGTGACTGAACGTAGTAGTGATAAATCCCCTCCCCGGGGACCCTTCCGAAATAATGTCTCCCGCTTTTAACTACCTTGGCCGCGAAGTTGGATTCTTCGAACTTTTCTCCCCGGTCCCAAAAGCGGTCAATCACCTCTTTTCTCCAGATGAACCCGTTAGCCCCCATAGGGGGAACCCCTTTTTCAGGATCAATTTCATATTTAAAATAGCCTTTTTCTTCTTCGCAGCGGAAAGGAGGAGAAAAAGCCCGTGCTAAAGGATCTGCTATGTGAAGAAGAGCCACATATCTGTTTAAAGCATTGAAATCGACGGCCCGAAGATAAAAGGACTCCATCCCAAAAAGATCATCGTCTTCCAAAAGGGGCCTCACCATCTTTTTAAGCCACGAAGAGGAAGCAATAACGTTGTCAGCGTCTAAAAGAACCACCATCTCCCCCTCCGCCGCCTTCAAACCTTCCGCCTTGCCATACTCAGCCTTCTTCAAAGGGTTTTTTAAAACCACGGCCCCCATCCGACGGGCTATCTCCGGGGTGGAGTCCTCCGACCCTCCGTCCACCACTAAAACCTCCATCTTTTCCGAAGGGTAATTCTGCATTTTAACGGCGGAAAGACATCTTCTCATGTTTTTCTCTTCATTTAAAACGGGGGTGATGAATGTCACCAAAGGCCAATTATTCATTTTGAAATTTTTTAAGCGCTTTCTTAAAATCCTGAAAACTTCTTTCAAAGGTTAATGATTTACTTTTCTCCCAAGCTTTACGCCTTATCTCAAGATAAAAAGGAAGATCTTCGAAAAGAAGAGCCACCTTGACAGCCATGTCTTCGGGTGTGTTTCTTTCACAGATCAAGCCCGTCTCTTTGTCTTCCACCGAATCCCTCAGGCCATCCGTGTTGTAAACCACTGCCGGCGTTCCCCGGGAAGCCGCCTCGGTCACCACCAACCCCCAACCTTCTTTGACCGAAGGAACGCAAAGAACCCAGGATCTCTCCAGAAGCCTTTCCTTTTCCTCCTCCTCCACCCAGCCGAGAAAAAAAACGTCCTCAAGAGCTTCAGCCTCCCTTTCAATTTTTGACGCATACCTTTTATCTTCTCTTCTTCCAACCAAAAAAAGCTTAACCTTCGGGAGCCTTTCTTTTAAAAGGCGGAAGGCCCTGACCACGTGGTGGGGTCTCTTGGTCCTTTTAAAGCTTCCCAAAAAAAGAAGAAAAGGCTCCTTCTCTTCAACCGAGGGTATTTTTTCCAGAGGAGAAAGTCCTATTCCTTCGCTTACAACCTCCACCTTCTTGAAGCCAAACCGGGCGAGATCTTTTTTGCTGCTTGAAGAAACCGTAACCGCAGGCACCCTTGAAACAGCCCTCAAAAGAACCTTTTCTGCCCCGAAACCTATCCAAGAAAGAGGCGGCGGAAAAAGATGAAACCAGCTTTCTCCGCAAAGCTGGTGGATGAAAAAAATCTTCGAAGAAGAAAAAAGAACAAACAAGGGAGCCGTCTTCAAATCCAGGATGACAAGTTCGGGCCAGTCCCTTAATCGACGAAGGTAGAAAATAAAGGCGGTTAGAAACAAAAGAGCCCTGTTTCCAGTCCGAACGATTTCAAAACCTCTTCTTTCCACCCTTTTTTCCCCTCCCCTGAAAGCGCTGGTTAAAAATATGACCCGGGACCCTTCCTCGGCCAGACGGGAGGCCAGCTCTTCGTTCACCAGCTCCGCTCCCCCCGCCCGAGGGTGGGAGGAGTCTTTCCATGTAACCCAGAGTATTTTTCGGGGAAGTTTTTTCATTAAAGTCCGGGAGAATTCATCCCGGGTGAAGCTTTGTTTATCGCTTCTTCGATCTGGCGGAGAAGCTGACGAGCATCCTCGTGCTCCGGATTTAACTCCAAAGTCCTTTCAAGATAAGCTTTGGCTTGTTGAAATTCTTCATTTTGAATTTTGATGTAGGAAAGAAGAAAGTAGGACTGGTAAAGTTCGGGGTTTTCTTTTACGGCCTCTTTGAAATATTCCTCAGCCTTTTCCAAGTCTCCCTTTTGAAGATAGGTGTTGGCCAGGTTATGGGTGGCATCTGCATAACCTGGCCTTAATCTTCTTGCTTCTTGGAATGACTCCACCGCCTTGTCCAATTTTCCCTCTTTCACGTAGACGTCTCCCATATTATTGTGTGCCCGGGGGCTTCCGGGGGCCACCCGGACGGTGGCGCGCCACAAAGTGCCTCTATTCTGCCAGTCCCTTTCCCTTCGGATGTCTCTTATAAAATAAAAAGAAAGGAGAGGAACAAGAAGAAAAAGAGACAGATGTTTAGCTTCAAAACGTTCCTCAATCTCCAAAAAGAACCAGGCTAAAAGAACACAAAAACCTATAACACCCAGATAGGTGTATCTTTCAGCGTAAAACCAGCTGATCTGGAGAGGGGAGAAAGAAATAGAGACGGAAAAAAGAAAAAGGGCTAGAAAAAAAAGAAATATTCTTTTTTTACGGAAAATAAGGACGGAAAGAAAAAGAAGAAAGGTGAAAACCCTGCTTAGAAGGATAAAAGAACGAGCCACCGCCCTCCCTTCGTGGTACAAACTCAAATTCTTGGGCCAGATAAAAAGCTCCGCGTACCTGGTTAAGCTGTAGGGAATGATTAAAAGAGGGTTCTGCCAGGAAGAAACCCCTTCTCCTCCCCCCGAAAGAGAAACCACCCTCTCTTCAGCCTGACCAGCGATTTTCAAGCCGTAGCCCGCCAAAAGGAAAAAAAGAGCAAGATAAAAATGCCAACTGGGCTTCCTTTTTTTAACCAAAACCTCATAGATGAAAAACAAAGGAAAAAGAGGAAGGGCCCAAGGCTTACTGGTCAAAGACAGGGCGTAGAAGAAAAGACAACCGAAAAGATGAATATTTTTCCCTTCTTCAAGATAAAAGTGAAAAAAAAGAAAGGAAATAAAAAAGAAAAAAGTGTAAAGAAGGTAGGCATCGGCCGAAACCCAGGCCACCGCTTCTACATGAACGGGATGAAGGGCAAAAAGAAAACCGGAAAGAAGAGCCAGTTTTCTTCTCTCTGTAACCGACAAAACGAAAAAAGTCGCTAGAAAAGTATTTAAAAGATGAAGGGTCAAGTTGCTGATGCGGTAACCCAAAGGGTTGGTGCCGGTAAGAGAGTAAAGAAAATTCTTGTAAACACTGAAGGCGGAAAGGGACTTAACCCCTCTCCAGACGTTCCCCATCTCTTCAGTGGTTAAAAGAGTTCTGTCATCAGCCACGAAACCGTTGTCCAGGGTGCCGATAAAAGTCGTAACACACACCCCGGCCAGAAGTATAAAAACAAGGGAGTTCTCCCCGAAAAAGGAAGCTGTTTCTTTCCAATTTTTAATCTTTTTTTTCATCTTCTGACAAACCGACTTTTTCTTTTATAACGTAGAGAGGTCTTCTTTTAACCTCCTGGTGAATAGAAGCGATGTAAAGAGCGGTAAGGCCCAAACAAAACAAAACTATCCCCACTAAAAAGAGAATCAAAACCGCCAAAAAAGCGGTTCCAGAGAAATTCAACCGCCAAGGGTCTCCCAGTAGAATATCTTCCGCCAACATGAAAACGCCCAAAACACCAGCCAAAAGAGTAATCCCTCCTCCCAGGTAACCGGCTAACTTCAGGGGGAAAAGGGAGTGGCTGAGGACAGCCGAAACAAAAAGACGAGCCAGCCGGGCGGGGTTTTGTTTGGAACAACCCTTTTTCCTTTTTTCAACCTCAAAAAAGATCTTCTCTTTTTCAAAACCCAGCCAGTTTATAAGACCGCGGGTGATTCTAGCTTTTTCACTCAGCCCGTTAAAGGCGTCAACCACCTTTCTGTCCAAGAGACGGTAATCGCTTTCCTCCGCCGGAACATCCGCCTCTCCGAAAAAGGCGAGAAAGCGATAAAAAACAAAAGACCCCGCTCTCTTTAAAAAGCCTCCTCTGGGTACTAAACGTCTTGCCCCCGCCACCACCTCCACTCCCTCTTCCCATTTTTCAATGAACTTGCTAATTAAAGAAGGGGGGTGCTGGAGGTCCGCATCAAGAGTCAAAACAGCCTCTCCCGTACTTTCCGCCAATCCAGCCGCCAAGGCTCTTTCCTTTCCAAAGTTGCGGGAAAAACGGATACAGATCACCTGTTTGTTCTTCTCAGAGATTTTTTTCAATTTTTTAAAAGACCCATCGGTCGATCCATCGTCAACAAAGATAATTTCGAAATTATAATTCTCAATCTCTTTTAGAACCAAAGAAAGCCTGCTCCAAAAATCATCGAGAACCTCCTCTTCGTTAAAAACAGGAATCACGATTGATATTTTCTTGGACATGTTTATTTAATCGCACTTTTATTCCACAACTTTTATTAATATACTACAATAAAAGGATGTTAAAAAAAAGATAAAAAAGAGAAGATGACTCAAAATCCCCTCGTTAGTGTCCTTATACCCACTTACAACCGGAAAAACCTTCTTTTGCGGGCTTTAAAAAGCGTCTTCGACCAGACCTATCATAATCTAGAAGTGGTAGTGGTGGATGATGCTTCGACCGACAACACCGAAAAAAGCCTTCGAAAGTCCCGTTTCTGGGAGAAAACAAGCTTCATCCGCCACCAGGAAAACAAGGGAGCTCCGGCATCTAGAAACACCGCCGTCAAAAACTCTTCGGGAGACTTCATCGCTTTTCTTGACTCTGACGATGTGTGGCACCCTGTAAAAATAAAAAAACAAATCGAGGTTCTGCAAGAAAACCCCGAATACAGCCTGGTATTTACGAAATATCAAGTCCATAAAAGCGGAAAAACACATACCGCGCCTCATGTAGACTTTTTTCCTCAGAAAAGAAGTCAGAATAAGTTGAAAAAACTTCTTTACAAAAGAAGCTTCATTTTGAACTCTTCAGTTCTCGTTAAAAGGTCATGCTTAAAAAAAGCCGGCCTTTTCGATGAGAGTCTGCCTTCTCTTGAAGATTGGGAGCTTTGGATAAGATTTGCCGACTACTGCCGCTTTTTTTTCATCCCCCAGGTTATGGTGGAAAAATATTCACCTCCAGACCAAATAACTAGGGATAAAAAAGCCTTCGTTCAAGCCATAAAGTTAATACTCGAGAAGCACAAAAACTGGTATGATGCGCATCCCTTCATAAAAAGCTGGCAGATGATGAGGGCGGGACGCCTTCTTTTAAAAGCAAAAAAAATAAAAAAAGCCGGCAGGTGGTTTAAGGAGTCAATTAAAACCCATCCCTTTTCCCCTGTCTTCTGGCTTTTTGAAATCCTTTCTCTTTTTATCTCATCAATTCGTTGATCTTGCTTTTGGTGGTTTCTCCCACAAAGCCCGTTCCCTGTTCAAGATCCCAGGGGGCCAAAACATCCTCTTTCCACCTTTCCTGAAATCTGACCACAGCCTTCTTTGTTAAGGGGCCGAAATAGCCAGTAACCAGCCCTTCGGGATAAATGTCTTCCCCGCGGCCCTTTAAAAACTCCTGCAGACAGCGCACCTGGTCGTTTTCTATACCCACCCTCAAATCTTCTTCTATCCTCCCGCAGGACGCCTCAGCCGTCTCTTCCCCGGCAACACCCTTTAACCTTTCCTCAAGCTGTCCTAGAAGAGCTTTAAGCTCTTCTATCTTCATAATGAGTTCCTCCCTGGTCATATCGGAAAGAGGCTTCTGCAAGTAACTGGAACTTTCTTCTTCCTCCCCCAAGCCTTCCTTTTCCGTGATTGTAGCCGCCTCCCAGAAATAAGGGGTAGTTTCTTCTTCACCATTAAAACCCTCCGTTTTAGTTTGAACCGAAGGCATGATGATAACCGAACTTATATCCGAACCGAACCCCGAAACCAAGATTTCCCCTCTTTGATCTTCGTCAAGTTCGAAAAAGTCAACCGAATACTTACCGGAAAAATCCCTCACCAAATAGGGAATCTTGAAATCATTGTCGGGGTTGCCTATGAAATTTATCCTTAGAGCTCCTTTTTTTCCCCCTACAAACTTAAACCATCTCCCCGCCCAAGGTTTTGAAGACTGATTCAGCCCCAAACTGCTTCTCCCTCCAAGAGGGAGGAAATTCACAGTAGGGGAAACCGTAAGGCCCGACAGCATTTCATTTTCATAACAATACTTTTCGTTTTCGCCCAGCTCGCAATCATTAGCCGCTACAGCCACCATCCAGGAAGCGAAGACGTCTCCAAAAGTTTCTTCGTATCCGTTTTCGATTAAAGCCTCGTTGATGCTTTCAATTCCCTTCTTTTCACTTTGAAGAGAGTCCCGCAAAATCTCTACTCCGTACTTTTCAACCAGATAATGAGTGAAAATGTTCAAAGCTCCGTAGTCCGCCTCCTCCCCCAGCCATTCAGTTAAAGGATCCGTGGGATTGTTAAGAAAGGTTTCTTTTCTTTGGGCCAGGTTGCTTTCCTCATATTCTCCGTAGCCGAGGAGGGTGGGAGCATACTCCGCCCGGACCTCGTTGAGCCACACTTCTTCCGTCACTCCTCTTAAAATATTCTTCTGATTGAAGGTGATAAGGTGGGCGAACTCGTGAGCCAAATAAGAAGAGGTCAAGGGATGGTTCAAATGTTCGCTGGAAAGATAAACCATCTCCCTTTCATTAGAGCCGGGCATCTGATAAGAAGGGTAGCCGTCTATCTCTCGGAAGTAGCCTTTGTAGTCTTCCTTCAAAGGGTGAAAAAGAACCGTTATCCTTTCATCTCCGTCCACACCGGGGTTTGGTTCGCTACCGTATTCTCCGGTGAGAGTGGGGTAAATATTGCGAGTGAATTCGCTGTCAAGCTCTTCTAAGGAGTCCTTAACCGCTTCTTTCTGCTCTCTTTCTAATCCGTTCCACCACCCGCTTTCAAGATAAAAATATGCTTTCCGCCCTATTCTCACAAGCTCTGCATTGACCTTTTCTCTGCCTTCCTCGTCAAAGCCTGTATCAACATAGAAACTTTCCTCATGACCCAAACTCAAAGCCTCCGCAGAAGAAGCGGCTGCTAAAAACAAAACAACGAAAAATCCGAGTACAATTTTCTTTCTTGTTTTCATCTTATTCATTCTAACAAAAAACTGTCAAAAAGAAAGAGGGTCACCTCTTCCAGAAAGAAAGATCCTTTTCTAAAAGCTTTTCCAGCTTTTCAATGTCCTCCCGAAAAATCCTATCTTGAAGCGTTTTTTTCTCTTTCTTATTGAAGTCGCACTTTATCTTCTCCTCCCACAGATTAAAGCGGCGGAGAAGAACCTCGCACTGGTGAACCATCCTGTTGCGTAACCTCTGGGTGGTAGATCGGCGGATGAAGTCTTTAAACCAGTTTTCACTTGTGAAAAAATTATGAGTAATTTGATACAAAAAAGGAAGCTTGGGTTTGCCCCCAGCATTTATCTTCCTCACCTTCCCCAAGGAAATCTTCTCTACTTTTAAAAACTCCAATATTTTATCAATAATTTTTTCCGGACATTCAACAAACTCCTCGAAGATGGCCACCTCGACGTTTTCTTTCCCGAAAACGTCATATGCTCTTTTAATCCCCTCGGCATACAAACTGAAGCGGATATAGCGGGAGTTTTGATCAACCTCCGGCCATTTAATCTCTTTTTCAAATGAGCCAAGAGAAGGAACCTGTCTTTTTCTCAACCGCCAGCCGGACAAAGCTCTTGAAACAGGCTCCCTGAGTTGAAAAAAGACCTTAACCCTGCCCAGTTTGTCCTTAATCTTGTAAAAAGAAGACTCATCCTCCAAGCATCTAACAGAAGACTCCCCCACTATCTTTTCTTCTCCCGCCTCCTTAAAAAGAGAAAGATAATCTTCCCATTTTTTAAATCCAAGACCGGAGCAAAAGTAGTTGGGCTCCTTGTAATTGGTCATGAAGATATCAGGATGCTTTTTCAGGGTGAAATGAAGAGTGGTCGTAGCACTCCTTGGAGCCCCAGCGATTAAAAAATTCGGTTTCCTCATAATTTAATTATAACAAAAGAAAGGCCCTCGAGGGGCCTTCCTTTTGCAACTTCTTAAAGTTCCTTC
>CAZTOB010000017.1:0-8834 GCA_964615425.1 uncultured Candidatus Saccharibacteria bacterium
GGGGAAAATATCAAAGGAAAAGAAAGTTTCGAGGCTGAAAAAATAATTCTTTATTGAAAGCTTTTTAATTATTCAAAATGATGAAAAACGATAAAAAAGAATCTTTAAAAAAATTTAACCCTACCTTCTTTCTTGCATTGGCAACTCTAGTTCTTGTTTTAGGCTTCGTTTCAGGTTATTTTTTGGGAGCGGGTAGAAGAGAAGAAGCTTTTCAAAAAGGTTTGGCTCAGGGCAAGGAAGAGGTGGAAGAATATTACATAGAGAGGATAAAAAAAGTTTTCCCGCCTTCCTCAGAAGGGGAAAAGAAATTTACTGTGATCGGCGAGGTAACGCATATTAGTGATAAAACCCTTGTTGTGAAAGAAAGGACTACTAATAACCCCATAGAAAGACCAAGGTTTAAAGAATGGACAGTAGAGGCAACGGAAAACACTAATGTTTTCAAAGAAGAAGTGGTTAATTCGCCAGAGAAAGAGGTAACTGATGGTCGAATTCAAAAGATAGAAAAAGAATTCGACGATTTAAAAGAAGGGCAGAGGGTGAAAATTTGGGCGGAGAGCGATATAAAAGGTAAGCAAGAATTTAAAGCCACGGAAATATCTTTTGGAGAAATTTAATTTCTAATTTTTCAAAATGAGCGATAAAAACAAATTTATTTTAGAAAAGACGATATTTTCTCTTTTAATAATCTGTGGATTGATTTATATTTTGGCGCCGTCGAGCTATCGGGCTAAAGCCGCGGCGCTTTCTTACGGAAGTGTTTACAAATTTCAGCCGTATAATACCAAAGATATTTCGGTTGGGTGGATTGACGACTCCCGTTTTGTAGTTGCTTATCATGCTTTTAAAGAGAATGATAGAGGGGTGGCTAAAATTGGTACTGTTACCGGTAAGAGTATTTCCTATAGTGACCCTTATTATTTTTCTCCCCCTACTGATGATTTAGGAAATGTAGGGGCTACCCATTTGTCAGTTTTGGACTCTAACCACATCGTTGTGGCTTATGAGCAACCTTATGATGAGGTTCATGTAGTTGTTGGGACCATTTCTGGGGATGATATATCTTTTGGTAATCCCGTTTCGCTTTCGCCCGGGGAACAAGATTCTTTTTCAGTTTCAGCATTAGATTCCAATCATTTTGCTCTTAGTTATGTATATAGAGATAGTAATTACGATCGGTGGGGAAGAGTTAGGATCGGAACTACTTCCGGGAATAGTGTTTCTTTGGGCTCTGCTTATGATTTTAATCCTGGCAACGAAGTTACAAGTGTTTTTGTTGAAGCGCTCAGTTCTTCCAAGTTTGTGATTGCTTATGCAGACAGTACCAACGATTATTATAACCCTTACAAAAGTACGGCTCGAATAGGGTTAGTTTCTGGGACCTCTATTTCTTTTGGGGATGAGTATGTTTTTGATTCCCGCGGGTGGTGGTTTAAGCCTTACAGAATGTCTACTCTTTCCAGCTCTAAATTTGTTATTACATACACGGAGGAAAACAATACTCCGGCACCCGGCGTTGCTATTATAGGGGAGGTGTCTGGCACTTCTATTTCTTTTGGGTCGAGAGAACAGTTCGCTTCTTCCAGCAAAGATTTGTCTCCTTCAGCAATAAATTCGTCTGTTTTTTCTATCGTTTATGGGAGATTTGATGAAGATTATAATAGCTATGGTGAGTCTAAAATAGGAGAGGTGTCTGGCACCTCTATTTCCTTTGGACCCTCAACAGAATTTGGATATGAACCCAACGATATTAATTCGGCCTCGACTGCTAGTAAAACAGTCAATGTTTATGGCGAAGACTACCAAGATGGAAGCTCAGTAATTGGAGAGATGTCAAGTTGTTTTTCTCTTGCTTCCAGCTGTTCCTCGGACGGCGATTGCTGTTCTGGTTACTGCACGGACGGGGTATGTTGTGACAGTACTTGTGGAGGTACTTGTGAGGCTTGTGATCTTTCGGGAAGCGTTGGAACATGTACCTATATTTCTTCTGGACAGGACCCAGACGGAGAATGTACCGGATGCCAGACTTGTAATGGATCCGGTAGTTGTGTGGATGATGACAGTCAATGTACGGATTCTGGGTGGGATGGTTGTTCGGGAAGTTGTGTTAAAACAAAAAGTAATTCCGGGGTCTGTAACAGTGGAAGCTGCGGGACCGATTCAGCAAACATATCTTCTGGTTATGTTTGTGCCGGAGCTGGAAACGAAACTGCTGTTTCGTCTTCATACTATTGCAACTATGATGAGAACTGTGATGCGGGTGATTGTTCTGCTACAGAGTGGTGGACGTCTTGCGATGGTTCTGGAAGTTGTCGTTCAGCTGATGATCACACAGACTCATACTCGGAAACAGTTTATGCCGAAGCGGGTTACAGTATAACTGATTCTTGTGGTACAACCGGATCTACTCTTTGTAATGATACTTGGGCTGATTGCTCTTGCGAGGGTGACGATTGTTATGACGATGGTGGCAGCCTTTATAACTGCCAGGGGATGTGTGATGGTAATGGAAATTGTGATCACGCCGTAAATTGTGTAACGGCAGACAGTTGTCAGTCCCATGACACGTGGGGTTGGGCTTGGTCTGGAAATGTTGGCTGGATTAGTTTTTCTTGCAAGAACAGAGATCATCACGTTGATTACGGAGTTGATATGGAAGACCCTGAAATAAACGACTCTCCCTACGCTTTAGATGGCTATGCTTGGTCAGAAAATGTTGGTTGGGTAAGCTTCGCTTCTAGTGATTTATTGGGTTGTCCTAGCGGGGCGTGTGAAGCAACGGTTAATGACAATGGCCGTCTTTCCGGGTGGGCTAGAGCTTTATCCGGGGTCGGTTCTCCGGGGGGCTGGGAAGGTTGGATAAGTTTAGAGGATTTAGAATTTACAAATTACCAAGTTTGGATCGACTCAGAACCTAACCCTTCAGAGTTTAGAAATTGGGGTTGGGGAGGAGATCCTGAGGGCGACCCTAAAAAATCTGTTATAGGGTGGACTTCTTTTAATTGTGCTGAGACAGGTTTGTGTTCTTCTTCAGACTACAAAGTTTATACCAATTTTAATTTTGAAGGAGACAAACCCGAAGCGCGGAATTTAGGGCATCAGTATCCGGATGATTATTGCGGTAATTGGAGCATTTACCTTTCTTGGGAATTTTATAGCTCTCAAGGTAGTTCTCAAAGCGCCTATCAGGTTCAAATTGATGACGTCGGTTCCAGTTTTGCTTCGCCTTCTTATGATACAGGGTGGCGAAACTCATCTAGCAACGAATATGCCGCTTCGGGACTTGACTACGAAACAACTTATGACTGGAGAATTAGGGTGAAAGACCAGGAGGGCAGGGAATCGGACTGGGCTTATGGTGACAGTTTTACTACCGACTCAAGGTGGCCGGCGCCTGATTTCTCTTTTTCTCCCGAACCGCCTGTTGTAGGAGAACTGACTGAGTTTACCGACCAATCCGATTGCTGGTATGGAGGATCTCGTTACGATTGCAGCGATGATAATAACCGGTATGAATGGGGCTTTGGTGACGGTGCAGGTTGTGACAGCAACAACGACCCCGAATGTAGAGGAGACGTAACCCATACTTATGAGGCAGCCGGAGATTACACGGCAATTTTATGCGTAACGGACAGCAACGGAACGTGTTGTGTGGACAAAGATCTTTCTCCGCGCTTGAATCTGCCGGAGTGGGATGAGGTTAGGCCGGGCTCTGATTAAAAGTTTGAATAAGCCTTATGAATAAAATCAAAAATAATAAAGAAATGTTGATTATTGGGCTCGGCCTTCTCTTAATCGCCTTGATTTTGGGAGGAGGTTTACTTTTTACTATGGAATCTTCTGAGAACAATGGAAATGATCCTGGTGAAGAAATAAGAGAATCGGAAAATGATGTGGCAAGAATAATGAGAGAAGCAGCTACGGAAGGGGATGTTTCTTTTTGCGAAGAGATACTTCAAGAAGAAAAGAAAAGGGAATGCAGGGAATACGTTTACCTTTCCTTAGCTATTAAAAACGAAGACTTTTCCTTTTGTGAAGAAATTTCAAACTCTGAAAAAAGAACCAATTGCGAAGACAACGTTTATCTTTCCTTGGCTATAAAAAACAAAGATGAAAGCATTTGTTCGAAAATAAGCGATGAAAGCTTAAGACAACAATGCCCCGAGCACGTAGAGCTGCTTGGTGAATGAAGAGCGTCTTAAAAGCCACGGAAAAATCCGTGGTTTTTTTAATTCTTGATAAAAGTAGGTAAACTATGCTATTTTTAAGATAGATAGAAATTAAGATTAAACTGGTAACAAAAACATTGAAACTGATTAACATGTTTGGAACTTACCACGTCAAAAATTATGAGCAGCATCTTACTTTTAGCAGTAGGGGTATTAGGAGTGATGATAGGAGCTCTTTTGGGCTACTTTGCCCGCCAGAGAGTTGCCCAGAAGAAAGCGGACAACTTGGAGGCGACTCTTCATCAGAAACTAACTGAGGCTAAAGAGAAAGCTGATGGCATACTAAAAAGAGCTAAAAAAGAAAGAAGAAAGATAATAGAAGAGGCGGAAGAGGAAGAAAGGGAAATGAAAAAGGAACTTTTGAAAAATCAAAAGTTCTTGAGAAAAAAAGAAAGCAACTTGGAGGAAAGGAACGATTTTCTGGTAAAAAAGGAGAAGATTATAAGGGAGAAAGCCGGTAAGCTTAAAAAAGCCAAAGAAGCGATCGCTCAGTTGAGAAAGCAGCGGGAAAGAGAATTGGAAAGTGTAGCGGGCTTAACCCAAGAAGAGGCGAAAGAAGAATTAATGGAAGTTACGGAGGCGGAATACCAGCAGGATATTTTAGAGAAAGTAAGGAGGTTGGAAAAAGAAGGAGAAGAGCGATTTGAGGCCAAGGCGAAAGAAATCTTGGCTTCAGCTATTCAGCGCTACGGACTGTCTCAGGCGCAGGAAATTACAACCAGCACTCTTCATCTGCCTGATGACGATATCAAAGGTAGGATAATTGGAAAGGGAGGCAGAAACATTAAAGTCTTAGAGAAACTTACGGGGACGGAGGTGGTGGTGGATGACACACCCGAAACCGTTATGATCTCCGGTTTTAATCCCATAAGAAGACAAATTGCCAAATTAGCTTTAAAGCGACTTGTTAAAGACGGACGTATTCAACCGACGAGAATTGAAGATGAAGTTGAAAAAGCAGAAGGAGACATTAAAAAGCAGGTTAAAAAAGCAGGAGAACAAGCGGTTTTTCAAACCGGTGTCTTGGGTTTGGACGACAAGCTGGTACAGCTTTTGGGGCGTCTTCATTTTCGAACCAGCTACGGTCAAAACGTTTTACTTCACTCCATAGAGGTAGCGGAGCTGGCGGGAGCTTTGGCTTCGGAACTTGACGCGGATGTTGATCTTTGTAAAAAAGCCGGGCTTGTGCATGATATAGGGAAATCGGTTGATCACCAGGTGGAAGGCTCACACGTTGACATCGGACAGAAGATCTTAAAAAAATTTGGAGAGTCCGACGAGGTGATTGACGTGATGAAGTGCCACCATGGAGATTTTGAACCTGAATGCATCGAAGCAGTTTTGGTTCAAGTGGCCGATCAGATATCAGGCGCTCGTCCGGGAGCTAGAAAAGAAAGCCTTGAAAACTATCTTAACAGGTTGGAAAACTTGGAAGACACAGCCCGGGCTTTCGAAGGAGTTGAAAGAGCATTTGCTATCCAGGCTGGAAGAGAGCTCAGAGTCTTTGTTCATCCTGATAGAATCGATGACTTGAAAGCCCACCGTTTGGCGCGGGATATAGTGGAGAAGATTGAAAGAGAGTTAAAATATCCGGGAAAGATAAAGGTAACCTTGATAAGAGAAAAAAGGATAACCGAGTACGCAAAGTAAAAAAAATTAAAAAGGGGTTGAAATCGACCCCTTTTTAAATTGCAGAAGTTACATTTTTTCGGGAGCTTCTATTCCTAAAAGATAAAGTCCGTTTTGAATAGTTTGAGCCGAAGCTTTAACAAGCGCCGTTCTTGTCTTTTTTGTTTTTTCTTTGGATTTTAAAACAGGATGTTTTTCGTAAAAAGAATTGAATTTTTGAGCTAAAGAAAAAAGATAATTACAGATTAGAGAAGGATCATATTCTTTAACGGATCTTTCTACTATTTCCGGGAAGCGATGGATTGATTTGGCTAAAATGAGTTCTTCTTCATTCGGCTTGTATGCAGGGTCGAAAGAAAAAGATCTTCTTTGTGCTTTTCTCAAAATACTTTTCGACCTGGCGTGGGTGTATTGAAGATAGGGTCCGCTATTTCCTTCAAACTTGACGCTTTCTTCAAGGTTAATATCTACGTTTTTCTCGGGCGTTGTTTTAAGAACCGAATATTTACTTGCTCCGATAACGAGTTTTTCTTTTATGCTGTTAATTCTTTTTGAAGAGTAGTCTTTTTCTTTCATAAGAGAGATTAAGGCTTTTTCGGTAGTTTCTAAAAGTTTTTCGATTGAGAGAATATTTCCTTTGCGGGAGGATATCTTTTTCCCCTTGACGGTGACCAGTCCGAAAGGAATATGGATAAATTTTTCCGCTAACTGAGGGGCGATCTTTTCGGCTGCTTTGTAAACTACTTTAAAATATTCTTTTTGCTCCACCGCGGTGGAGATAAGAGAAAGATCGTAATCGAAGTCTTTCTTTTTTAAAAAAATGAGAGCAAGGTCTTTAGCCTCGTAAGTTGGAAGACCGGATGATGTTAAGAAAACCCGGTCGTGGAGGCCGTATTTTTCACCGGGGAAAATGACGGCTCCCCGGCTTTTTTGAAAAACCTTTCCCAAGTTTTCCAAAACGATTTTTTTTCCTTCCTGGGCGGTTTGGCTTTCAAAATATTCTTTGTGATAGGTGGTTCCAAGACGCTTGTTCATTTCACGGTAGTAGTTCAGACTCCATCTTCTTGTTTTTTCCCAAAGTTTGTAATCTTTCCCCTTTTTATCGTATATTCTTTTATTAATCTCTTTTATTTCTTTTTCTGCCTTTTTGTCTTCTTTGAAATTCTTCGATCCGAGAACATAAGCTTTTTGAAGAAGATTTACCTTTTCTTTCAAGGAAAGTTTTTTCGTATTGGTTTTTTCATATTTCTTTTTCCACCCCCAAACGGCTTTAGCAGCAAAAAGACCGACGTCTCCCTGGTAGTTGGCTCTGTAAACATTGAAGTTTGAAGATTCTAAAAGACGGGCTAGTGATTCCCCTAAGCTGTAGGAACGGAAATGCCCTATATGAGGAAGTTTGTGTGTATTGGGCTGTCCGAACTCTATTATCGCCTTTTCTTTTTTCCCGAGATTTAAAGATCCGTAATTTGATTTTTCCTTTAACACTTTTTTAATATTCTCCAAGAAAAAACGAGAGGAGAGGTGGAAGTTTATAAATCCGGGTTTTATGACTTCTACTTTTTCAAGGTATTTTTTATCAGGCAGGTTTTCTTTTATTCTTTCCGCTAACTCAAAAGGGGATTTGAAACTGGAGGTTTCATTAAAATGAACGAGGGCCCAGTTGGAGCTGTAATCTCCGTGCTTCGGGTTTGAGGGTTGTTCCAGCTGGATGTCTGTTGGTTTTTCTCCTTCTTTTTTCAGGGCCTGGATGAGATCTTTTTTAATCTTTTTTCTGATCATTGATCCATTTTAGCACAACTTTACAAATGACTTAAATTCTTTACACAGCGTGTTTTTTTGGTTAGACTGAAAGAAAGATAAGCGGGGCGTGGTGTAGTGGCTAACATGCGTGCTTTGGGAGCACGAGATCCTGGGTTCAAATCCCAGCGCCCCGAATGAAAGAAGCGGGTGTAGTTCAGTGGTAGAACACCACCCTTCCAAGGTGGAAACGGCGGTTCAATCCCGCTCACCCGCTCCAAAAAGCCCTAACAGGGCTTTTTTCTTATCAAACATTTGAAATATGTTATAATTAAAAAACCGTTAAAGAACAATGAAAGCTAAAAAAATATTTGAAAAGATAAGTCCTTTAAAACAGTGTCGGGACTACAACGTCCCTTTGAAACAGTGTCCTCAGTTTCTATTCTTGATTATGGGCGGTTTGATATGCTTGACCGCTGTTTTAAGCTATCTTATAGGCACCCGCTTCATTGAAAACCCCCTCTTCGTGGCCTTGATAGTTCTTTTTCTCTCCGGAATTCTTTTTGTAGTTGATGTTTTAATCGTTAATAGTTTTTCCCGGATTGCAGAGGCCAACCGCATGAAATCAGAGTTTGTAAGTGTTGTCTCGCATCAACTGCGGTCTCCGCTTTCCAATTTAAGCTGGGCCTTGGAGTTTTTGATGAGCGGGAAATTGGGAGAGGTGAGTGAAAAACAGGCTGACTATTTTTCTATTTTAAAAGAGAATATTTCTCGGATGAAAGACTTGGTTTCCGACCTTTTGGTTGTTTCAAGAATTCAAACGGCAAAACTGCCTTTGGAGAAAAAAAGGTTTTCTCTTTCCGCAGCGGCGAGAGAAATAGTTGAAGAGTTCTCGCCATTTGCCACAGCGTCCAATATTGAAATCGTTTTAAAAAAAGAAGATATCCCGGATGTCTGGGGAGATCCTCAAAAAACAAAATTGGTTATTGAAAACTTTGTGGACAACGCTATTAAATATACCAAGCAAAAAGGTGAAATTAAGATAAAGATAAAAAAAGACAAAAACAAAGCGAAGCTTGAAGTTGAAGACAGCGGGGTGGGGATTCCGAAAGAAGACCAAAAGTTTATTTTCCAAAAGTTTTTCCGTTCCAAAAATGCTTTAAGCCAGCAGACTCAGGGCTCCGGTCTTGGCCTTTTCATAGCCAAATCAATCATTGAAAAATCAGGAGGAGAAATAGG
>CAZTOB010000018.1:0-3052 GCA_964615425.1 uncultured Candidatus Saccharibacteria bacterium
AGGTGGTGGAAAAATATGCTTTCAACCTGACCGATGAGGCCAAAAAGGGCAAACTGGATCCGGTGATAGGGCGGGAAAAGGAAACCAGAAGACTGATGCAGGTTTTAGGTCGGAGAAGAAAAAACAATCCGGTTTTAATTGGTGAGGCGGGAGTGGGCAAGACTGCTATTGTGGAAGGTTTGGCCCAAAAGATAGCCAAAGGAGAGGTGCCCGAAACACTAAAAGACAAAAACATTATTGCTTTGGACCTTGGTTCACTTGTAGCCGGGACCAGGTTCCGGGGTGAGTTTGAAAGCCGGATCAAGGCCTTACTCAAGGAGATAAAAAAGGCGGATGGTGACTACATACTTTTTATAGACGAACTTCACACCATCGTTGGGGCGGGTCAGGCTCAGGGAGCGATGGACGCTTCCAACCTTTTGAAACCGGCTTTGGCGAGGGGCGAGCTTCGAGCAATCGGAGCTACGACTTTAAAGGAATATCAAAGACACATTGAACAGGACCCCGCTTTGGAGCGGAGGTTCCAGCCTATTTTAGTTTCCGAGCCCTCTATTTCCGAAACAATCAATATTTTAAGGGGGCTGAAGGAAAAATATGAACTTCATCACGGTGTGAAAATTAAAGACGAAGCTTTGGTTGAGGCGGCGGAGCTTTCCGCCCGCTACATCACGGACCGGTTTTTACCCGATAAGGCGGTTGATCTTATGGACGAGGCCGCTTCTGCTTTGAGGTTGGAGATGGAGTCGCTGCCCAAAGACCTGGAGGAATCTAGAGCTGAGATACGTCAGTTGGAGATAGAAAAAGAAGCCCTAAAAGAAAAGGAGGGTTCTGAAAAGAGATTGAAAGAAATTTCTAAAAAGCTTTCCAATCTCAAAGCGGAGTACGATGAATTGAATTCTCAGTGGAGAGCGGAAAAAGAACTTATTGAAGAAATTAAGAATTTAAAAGAAAAAGCCGAATCTTTAGGCTTCGAAATAGACAGGGCGGAAAGAGCGGGAGATCTTCAGAAAGCAGCGGAGATAAAATACAGCACTCTCCCCGAGACAAGGAAAAAAATCGAAGAAAAAGAGAAAAAGTTGGTGCAACTTCAAAAACAAAACAAGACGGTGAGAGAGAAGGTTACCCCCCAAGACGTAGCCCAGGTTGTATCCCGCTGGACAGGGATTCCCGTAACCCGTCTTTTGGAAGAAGAGGCTGAAAAACTGGAGAGGATGGAGGAAACCCTGGCCGAGCGTGTTGTCGGGCAGAGAAAGGCCCTTAAAGCGATAGCAAACGCTATTAGAAGGAATAGAGTAGGTATTTCTGAGCGCGGACGGCCGATGGGATCTTTTATGTTCCTCGGAGCCACCGGGGTGGGAAAGACAGAAACCGCTCGGGCTTTGGCTGAGTTTCTTTTTAACGACGAAGATGCGATGGTCCGGCTTGACATGTCTGAATATATGGAAAAACATACTGTAAGCAAAATGATGGGTTCTCCTCCCGGCTATGTAGGTTATGAAGAAGGAGGGCAGTTGACGGAAAAGATAAGAAGAAGACCTTACAGTGTGGTTCTTTTGGATGAGATAGAAAAAGCACATCCTGAGGTATTCAACGTTTTGCTTCAGATTTTGGAAGACGGAAGGCTAACTGACGCCAAGGGAAGGGTTGTTTCTTTTAAAAACACCATTCTTATTATGACCTCCAATGTCGGAAGTAAGTACATTAGCGAAATGGGCGAGATCGGATTTTTGGGAGAAGATCAAAGGGAGGACAATGAAGCAGCCAAAGAAAAGATAAGAGAGGCTTTGCGGGACAGGTTCCGCCCCGAATTTTTAAACAGGGTGGACGAGATAATTATTTTTAACCAGTTGGACAAAGATGAGCTGAGGGAAATTGTTGATCTTGAACTTTTAAAGGTGAAAGAAAGATTGGAAGAGAAAGATATTGAGCTTGAATTCACTTCCGGAGCCAAAGATATTTTAACCGAAGAAGGTTATAACCCGAAATTAGGCGCCAGGCCCTTAAAGAGAGTGATTCAACGCAAGGTACTTGATCCCTTAGCTTTGGAAATGATAAGCGGCGCGGTAAATTCCGGCGATAAGGTTACGGTGCGTTCTAAAAAAGATGAACTTGTTCTTGATGTGAAGCGGGTTAGAAAAAAAGCAAAAGCTAAAGCTATGGCTTCTTAATGTTGAAAAAACTTTTAAAATATTTAATTTTTCTTTTTGTCGGACTTTTAGGGGGTATGCTTTGGCAGACGGTTGCCCTACCCTATTTAGCGGAGCAGCCTTCGACCAACGACTGGTGGTTTGTTCAAAACTACCGCCAGGGAAAGGTGATTCTTTATCCGAAAGAAGAAAAAATAATAGAGGAAAACGAAGCGATCGTAGAAATGATAGAACAGGTTGAAGATTCTGTTTTTGGAGTTGAACTTGAAGGCTCGAAGTTCACTTCTTCCGGTTTGGTGTTAACCAACGACGGAGTGGCGGTTACCCTGGCGGAAAATATTCCGACCGGTTCCTCTGCTTCTTATTGGACAAAAGAAGAAAGCTTGGAGGGAGAAATTCAAAAAAGAGACTTGGAGCGAAATCTTCTTTTGATCAAATTAGAGGAAGAAGGACTTAAGAGCGCAGGATTTGCTTCTTTGGATGATTTGAAAAAAGGAGAAAGGGTGTTTTTAGTCGGGGTGGAGTTTCACGAAGGTGATCCCAGCTGGGTGGTAAACGAAGGCGTGGTTAAAAATTTCGACCAAGACTTTATTTATACGAACATGAGGGAAAGCGATGTTTTGGACGGCAGTGTCTTATTTGATATTCAAGGCAGGGTGCTTGGAATAAACAGCGTAGGGATGGAAGGAGAGGTTATTTCCATTCCCATCTCCAAGGTGCGTGAATTTGCGGAACTTTAAATAGTAATTAAAAAAACCGGGGAAACTTCCGGTTTTTTAAGTAGAAAGATTTAAAAATTAAGAATTGTTGCTCGTTTTAGCCTCAAGCAGACTGACTCTTTTTTCCAAATTGGCAAATTCTTCGCGGTCTACCTTTTTCTTTAAGTCGTGTTTGATGGACTCAAC
>CAZTOB010000018.1:3152-8524 GCA_964615425.1 uncultured Candidatus Saccharibacteria bacterium
GTCTCTTCCGTTTTTTCGTCAAAACGGTGGGTAATTTTTTCTAAAAGTTTTTCGTTTTCTTTGGTCATACTGACCTTATTATAATTTATTGATTTTCAGTGTCAATTTCAAAAATTTAAATTACAAGAAGAGATTACTAGTCAAGGACCGGGTTTGGACAAGAGAATCACTCCTTTTACTCCAGCAACGAGTATGTCTCTTTCGGGCGTGAAAATTATTTCTCTTGTTCCTCTGGTATTGCATCCGAGCGGTTTATTGCATTCGAGTTGCTCCTTAAAGTAAGAAACCTCTTCACTTGTTAAGTCCCAATACGGCATGTTCCAGCCAGCTTTTTTCCCCACAAAGAGTGCATTATTGGAGGCGGTTAAAACTTCTTGAGAATGGGGGACGCGAAACCTTTTTACTTCCTGTGTATGATAATCAACGTAACGAACAGAGCGAGATCCACTTGAGGTGATTGTGTGAAAATATATTCCGTTGGGAGCGAGGACTAATCCGGGCCTGACCCACAGCCCTCCTTCTAAATTTCGGTGCATTAAGAGCTGAGCAGAGTCTAAATTTTCAACATCCCATATTTCTTCTCGGCTTGCGGGTACTTCGCTCAATCTTATTTCCCAAAGCTTTTTACCTGTAAAGAGGTAAAGATTTCCTTTCTCGTCCAAAGAAGGAGAAGTTAAAAGAGGCATAACCTCAAATCTTACTCTCCAGTTTAGTTCCCCCTGGTTGCTTAAAGAGTAAAGCTCATTCGAGGTGGTGAAATAAAGGTTTCCTTGGTTGTCGACTGCGGGGGAGAATTTGTAAGGAGCTGCTTCGGTAAAAACTTCTTTTAATTTGCACTCGAAATTGGGATTTTCAAAGGTTTCGGGAGAATCTCCAGGACGAAAAGCCCATTCTACTTCCCCTTTTTTGTCAAAGGCGAAAATTAAAGGCTTTATCTCCTTGTCTTCTCCGTTTTCCTCAAAAAGACAGCTGCTTAAAACATACAAATTATCACCAGATGTCGTTATGTGTTGGTATCTTGGGGACTCTCCTAATTTCTTTTCCCAAAGTTTGTTGCCTAAAGGATCTAAGGCTACTACTCTGTAGGAAAAAGTGAAAATGGTGCCGTCGTCTCCAAGGACTAATTCATGAAAATATTCGTCTTCTTTGGGCGTGAAGACCCACTTTTCTTCGTAGTTTGAGGAAGCGTCTAAACAATGAACTTTCCCTTCACTTCTTAAATAGAGGTGATTATTTTGATCAAACCTTAAAAAAGTAGCGTTTCCGTCAAATATTTTTTCCACTGAATCATAGGGAGGTAAAGGAACTTGAATGTCGGCAAATCCACTTCTTTTGTTATCTTTTTTAAAGTGTGACCACCAGGGGTCCTCCGATGGCGGGTCGGTTTGAATTGGGTTAGAAAAGAAAACTCTTGAGCGGTTTCCTTTCTCATCTACGACTTGAAGAGAGAAGTAATAAGTTCTATCAAAAAGAAGGGGGGATACCAGTGTTTCCAGTTTATGAAAAGGAAAACTTTGAAAAACGTGAGCTTTTTCCCAGTTTTCTTCTGTTATTTCTTCCATACTGTAGCGCACTTCCCACGAAAGATTTTCCGGAATTACTTCTTTGTTCAATAATTCTCCTCCCCAAAACAACTCTACTTCGTTTCTTCCTACTTTTTCAGCTTCCACTTCCATGTTTTTCATACGTGGTTTTAGTGCGGCGCTGTTTTTCTTGCCCGGTGTTCCATTTACTGGGTTATCTGAAGCATCGACCCCATTTCTCGTTATTTTATTATTTTTAGCCCAGTTTTGAGGATCAGAAGAGTTTTTGAAGGGGTCTACTCTTTCCATGGAAGGATTATCATCCTCTTTTTCGACAAACCATCCGTCAGCTACATCAACCCGGTCTATCTTCTCACCTTCACATCCCGGTGAAGAAAAAAGAATAATTTCACTTGGAGAGGTATTGTTTAAAGAGATTGAGGAGTCCCAAACATCAACCAGGCTTTCTTCTTCTTCGTTTTTCAAGTCTTCTTTGTGGGTGGCGTAGACAAGGTATTCCTGAGGAGGGACAACAGTGTTTTGATAACCGTCGTTTTCGGCAAAATCAATGCACTCTTCGTTTTTAGCGCCGAAAATGGACCAATTTTTGACATCGACAGAAGTATTGGAAGTATTTTTGAGTTCAAGCCATTCGTTGTGCGGGGAGGTCATCCCCATCCATGCGATTTCATTGATTACTACTTTGGGAGTGGTTTCTTTTTCTTCGAGATGGATTTCTAAAACAATGGGTTCGGAAAAGATATCATCCTTTTTAGCGAAGACGTCGTAAGGGTGAGGTCCCTCTTTGAGTGTCACTTCTTTCTCCCAATACGTTTCTTCTTGTTCCGTTTCTTCTCCGTTTACAAAAACTGTGGAGTTTGGTATTGTCTCTCCATGAAATATGATTTGTACCCCTTCTTTTTCCGGGTTTTGATCATTTTCGGAGGAAAACACATCTCCATTTTGAGGAAAAATAATTAAAGGAGGGGGAACCGTCTCAGTGGGAGGGGTTGGTTCTGGAAGAGGTTCTGGTTCTGGAGGAGGTTCTGGCTGCGGAGGGGGTGAGTTTTCTTCTTTCGGGGTTCCTCCTATCTCCTCTTCTCCGGTATAAGTATACCAGGAGAGATCTCCTCCTCTTTCCATTGTTTTCTTTTCTTCGTTGTTTCCTGCCGGCCAATCAGGGGCAGCTATGACCCTGTCTTCTACTTGGCAGGTGCTGCTAAAAAGAGTGAGAGACTCGTCAGAGTTTCTTATTTGAGGTTTTGAATAAATTTGATCAGCGGTTTTATGAGGGACGGAGTCGTCATTGGTTCTTTCTAGAAGAAAAAAGTCACCTGGAGCCATGATTTTTTCATCTAAGATTATTCTTATATTTTCATTTTGGTTTATGAGCTGCCAGTTTTTCAGGGAAACTGGATGGTTGGAGATGTTTTTAAATTCAATCCACTCGTCGTTGTATGAAGTTGGTGTTCCCATCCAGGCCACCTCGTTTATTATCACTTTATCTTGAAGGGGTGGTTGTAAGTTGTTTTGATCACACCACTTGGGCGGAGGAGTTTCTCCATTTTTTGCATCCTCGCTTTGGTTATCTTCTCCGCTTTCTTCACCATTACTTTCCTCATTGTTGTTTTCGTCGGTTTCTTCAATGCCGTCGTCTTCGTTCCCGCTTCCGCTGTCACTACTTCCGTTGTTGTCCCCGTTATCTACTCCTCCGTCGTTTTCTGCGCTTTCTTCAGATTGATCGTCTTGTGCTCCTTTTACATCCGGGACTTCCCATCCGATGGTGTTTTCTCCTTTGGGAGTGCCCTCGACATGGTCGCTTGTCTGCCATTTTAAGTTGGATTTTCTTTCCATTGTTCTTTTGGTTTCGTTGTCTCCCCCCGGCCACTCGGGTTCCGCCTCTACTTTATCCTGAAGTCGGCAGCTGGAGTCAAAAAGAAGAAGAGTCTCATCGGAGTTTTTAAGAGCTCCTTTGTAGATTAAATCTGCTTTGTGAGCAGGAACGGAGTCATCATCTGTTCTTTCAAGAAGAAGAAAGGAGGAGGGAAGAGCCTTCATTTCTCCAAATTCTATTTCTATCCCCCCTCCCTTGTTTAGAAGCACCCATCCTTCAAGGTCCACCTTGTTGCTGGAGATGTTTTTAAGCTCAATCCACTCATCATAGTGTGAAGTTGGTGTTCCCATCCAGGCCACCTCGTTTATTACGACGCTATCTCTAGCGGGGGTTTGTTTTGTCGTTGGAGAACAAACAAATTTTTCCTTTTCTTTTTCCGGTTTTTCTTCCACTTCTTGGCTTAAGTTGTCTTTCAAGATCTGAGTGTATTTTTTCATCTTCTCGACATCTTTCTTTATGTCTCCAAACCTTATTTCCACCACCTCTCTTCTTGGTGGGGGAGTATTGTCTTCTTTTTCTGGCTTATCTTGTTCGCCCTTGATTTCTTTTTCTTCTTCCGGTTTTTCTTCGGGAGAAGTTTTAACCATTGAGCTTTGTAAGAGTTCTTTTTCCTGCGGCTTGAATCGAAAAAGGTCTTGGCTAAAACCTTTTATTTGCCCCCTTATCTCTTTGACCAGGTTGAGGTTAAAAAGTCTATTTGCAAAAACATTCCCGAGGCGGGAAGCAAAAGAAGGTTTTGAGAAATCAAGAGTTGGGACATTGTCAGGGTATGTCAGTTCAAACTGAGGAGTGCCGGTCCAAAAAAAGGAGCCGTTTTTTTCTTCTACGGTGCCTTTGATTTGGAGAATGAAAGGTGGGATTTTTGAGTAATTCTCGCTCCATTTTTTCATCTCCCAAGCGTCGTTGAAGTTTATGCTATAAGGATCACCTTCGGAAAGCGGAGGATTTATCTTTTCAGGAGAATAAAAAGAAACCACAACATCTGCCGTTGTGTGCGTTTTTGGCTTAAAAACAAGGACGTAGGGAATTTTGTAATTTTCCCTACCCTCTTGAGAGGTGTATTTGAGGGGTAGTTCTCCCGTTCCCACCTTCATCTCGTTTCTTAACAAGAAGTCCATCGTTTTTTGCATAGCCATCTCTGTTGTTACTTTTTCAAGCAAACCAACAAGCTCTTTCGCTTTATTGGGGCTTCCAATTAAAGAAGCGGCCTCCAGGGCCGCTTTACAGGTTAAAATTGCTGCTTCTTCGGGAAGTTCTAAAAAAAAGTAATTGAAAACGTGGGCTCTTACCCCTTTTCTTACGGTGACAATCACCGCCTGCGTTTCTGGAGAAGACTGAGTGCTTGTTAGAAGATCCATCCACTTATTTGTCAAAACGGAGAGTAAATTTTGAGTGATTTGTTCGTTTTCAATCGGTTTCAGCTGTATATATTCCTTAGCTCTTCTGGGATCAACCTCAGCAAAACAGGGAAGAGAAAGAGAGAGAAAGACACAAAACAAAACAAAAAAGAACCACTTTCTCATATTTTTATTCTTATTTTATTGAAACAGTCTCTAAAAATTCATTAAATTCTGATTGGCACATTTCAAAGTCTTTCTGGTTTGAAGAGAGGCCGAGAGATATGACTTTACTGTGTAATATTTTGTTAACTGGTGTGTGCACATTAATATATCGCTGATTTTCTTTGTTAAAGTCCACTTTGTTTTTCAGTGTTTTATACCTCGAGAGTTTGATTATTTTGTATTCGTCTTCCCCTTCCCATTCTTTATGCAAATCTTTAAGGTTTCTTTTAATAGTTTGATTGCTAGTTTTGATTTTTCTTACTTCTGCTGTTATTCGACACCCCTCTTCAATAAAAATTTTATCTTGTGCGTTCTTACTCAGAAATAACAGGTATGTCTCCTCTTTCTCCACCCTCCACCCCTCTGGCACCTTAAAACTAACTCCCTCTTTTT
>CAZTOB010000019.1:0-8257 GCA_964615425.1 uncultured Candidatus Saccharibacteria bacterium
CTGCTGGTAAAAAGAGAAACGCTGGAGCAAGTTGGTTTATTTTATACTCCCTATTTTGCTTATTATGAAGAAGCGGATCTTTGCTTCAGAGCAAAAAAAGAAGGATTTAAAAGCGTTGTGATCCCGGAAAGCGTAATCTATCATAAGGTTGCTTCTTCTGCCGGGGTAAGAGGGAAAAACGTTTTGAGCGCTTTTCAGGCCCGGCTTTTTGCGCGTAATGCCCGCTTGTTTGCCAAGAGAAACTTAAAAGGGATGAGAAAACTAATTTTTATTTTTGCCCAATATACCTTTACTCTTTTTTATAACCTTTTGCGCTGTCAAAATAATAAAGCGCGTCAAGCTTATCTTGGAGGGTTGAGAGAAAAAATTTAAAAATTAGTTTTTGCTAAGCAATAAATGCTTAAGAAAATATTAAAACTTATACATGATTTTTATCACGAAGGCGTTTTAAGAATCTTAAAGGGTGGGCGAAGAAAAAATCCTTGTTTGGCCAAGAGAGATTGGTTTTGGATTGACAATATGGGAAACGTTTACCTCTGTAGCGCAGATAGCAAAGCTCTTAAAATGGGTAATATTAGGCAAAATCCGCTTGATGAAATTTGGTATTTTGAAGAAGCTGATAAGGCAAGGAAGAAACTCAGGACATTTCCGCTTTGCAAGAAATGTACAGATGCCTGCGGGTTGGTTCTTAATTCAAGCACTGACCCTCATTTTTATAAGTTCGGCATTAAAAGAATTTTTGAAAGATAAAATTAAAAGTAAAATGAATTCTGCTAACAAGAAGATTATTGATAAAGTGTACAATAGGGATTATTACGAAAAAAGATCAGGGTCGAATAGGAAAAGGTTGTTGTTTTTTTCTAGAGCCAACGAGTCTAAAGGGCCGGTATTGCGCTTTTTAAATTCTGTTCAACGGGGGGAAGGAAGGCTACTTGATGTAGGATGTGGTATAGGCTCCTTTTTAAGCTTAGCTGAGAAGCACTTTGAAACTTATGGGCTGGATATCTCTTTTTTTGCCATAAAACAGGCTAAGAAGAATACGGAAAAAACATTCTTGCGCCAAGGCAGTTGTGAAGATGTTCTCCCGTTTCAAGATGATTTTTTTGATGTGGTCACTGCTTTTGACTTGTTGGAACATCTGGCTAGGCCAGAACGGACGGTGAAAGAAGTGGCGAGAGTTTTAAGGCCGGGCGGGTATTTTGTTATGTCTACGCCTAATTTAAACTCCTTGGGAGTTAAATTAAAAGGAGAAAGTTGGACTGGGTTCAAAGACCTTACCCATCAGTCAATAAAACCGAGAAGAGAATGGATAGAGCTTTTAAAAAATAATGGCTTTGTGATAGTTAGAAGCTTTTATGATTATTTTTGGGATACTCCTTATACTAGTTTTTTACCAAAAGTTGTCGAAGAAATACTGTTTAAACTTCCCACCTTCTTCTTGTTTTGTCTGGGATTTGGTTCTGGTAAATACCTAGGAGAGAATCTTTATATAATAGCGAAGAAAAAATGAATTATGTTTAAAGAAGTAGTCTTTGTCTATGATACTCCTAGCACCACCTGGGATCATATTATGAAGTGTCATAATCTTAATTTTTATTTGAAATTTTTTGATAAGATTAGGGTTTTATACTGGTCGAAAGAAAGAAAAAGTAAGCCTTTTGAAAAAGAAGGGGGCAAGATAGTTTTTTACCCCTATCCTCGATTCTACAATTCCGGATATATTACGGGCATTAGGTATATGGCTTGGATTTTTAAAACAGCTTGGAAGATTTCTAATAAGAATAAAAATATAGTTTTTGTACCTCTTATTCCTATTTGGTCCGGGCTACCTACTCTTTTGGTGGCAAAGATGAGAAGAAAGAAAGTTGTTTTGAGGGTGGAAGCTAACAAGATGCAATACATGAAGCTAGAAGATATAGCCTCGGGTGTTCCGCATTTAGCTACAAAAATTAAAATTTTTCTTTTAGAAATTATTTATTATTTGACTATGCCTTTTTATGACCATGCGATTGCCATATCTTGGGGCACAAAGAAACATATCCAGGCCTACGGAGCTAAAAAGGCAACGGTTATTCCTATTAAAATGAGTACGAAAAGGTTTAGGCCCGGGGAAAGACCAAAAAAGGGTAATCTAATTTTAGCCGTAGGGCAGATTAAAAAAAGAAAGGGTTTTGGAGAGATTGTTAAAGCCCTAGGTTCGCTTAGAGAAAAGGGTTTTTCTTTCAAGTTAGCCATTGCGGGAGAAGTGACAAACCCCAAAGACGATATTTTTTTAAAGGAGATTAAAAAAAGAGCTCGAGAAAAAAACTTATCTGTTGATTTTAAGGGGCATCTTCCTCAAGAAAAATTGGCGAAACTTTATGCAAAAGCTGATATTTTTGTCCATGCTTCCTATGCTGAAACGTTGGGAATGGTCATTATGGAGGCAATGTTGAGCGAACTTCCAGTTGTTACTACTAAAACAGATGGAGGACGTTATTTAGTCGAAGACGGCAAGAACGGTTTTCTTGTGCCTATTAGGTCTTCAAAGAAAGTTGAAGAAAAGATAGAGCTTTTATTAAAAAACCCTGATCTTAGAGAGAAGCTTGGAAAGGCCGGAAGGAAAAGGATTGAGAAGTTGATGGAAGAGGCTCATTATAAAAACGAAAGACTTTGGCGCCAAGTTTTTAAAAGTTAGAAAGTAAATAACTCAAAGGGGAAAGAAATATTAAGCACACTCTTTATGGATGAAAGATCGAAAAAATATTTGAAGAACATTTACAAAAAGAAGTGGAGAGACTAGAGAAGGTTATTAACAAAAATCTAAACATCTGGAATATATGAAATGCTCAATTGGCATTTTTGCCTGCAACGAAGAGAGGAACATAGGCAAGCTTTTAAAAAGAATTATCAATCAAAAGACAAGTTTGGTAGAAATTGATGAGGTATTTGTAGTGGCTTCCGGATGCACAGACAAAACGGTGCCCATCGCCAAGAAGTTTGAAGAAGAAGATAAAAGGGTAAAAGTATTGGTTCAAAGGGAAAGGGAGGGTAAATACTCAGCCATCAATCTTTTTTTGAAAAATGCTAAAAATGATGTTTTGATTATGGAGAGCGCGGATACTCTTCCCGAAAAAGAAACGGTGGAGAAATTAGTTGTACCCTTTGAAGACGACGAGGTGGGAATGATAGGCAGTAGGCCTGTTCCATTGAACAACCCCGAAACCTTCATGGGTTTTACCAACCATCTTTTGTGGGAGCTGCATCATCGGATAAGCCTGAAGACTCCGAAGACGGGAGAGATGGTTTCTTTTAGAAATGTGATTGAAAAAATACCACCTACAGCGGTTGACGAGGCTTGTATCGAAGCAATGATTAAAAAGAAGGGCTTCAAAGTTCTTTATGCTCCGGAGGCCGTCGTTTACAACAAAGGTGCGGAAAATATATCTGATTTTTTAAGGCAAAGAAGGCGTATCTTTGCGGGCCACCTTGATCTTAAAAAAAGCGGCTACGAAGTTTCAACCTTGAGTGGATTTAAAGCCTTTAAGTTAATTTTAAAAAGTTTTGATTTTAATCTTAAAAGTATTCTTTTTACTGTCGGCGTGATATTGCTTGAAGTTTGGGGGAGGGTGCTTGGTTGGTGGGACTGGAAAGTGAGAGGAAAAGATCACGTGGTTTGGAATATGGCGGAGAGCACCAGGGATTTGGAACCTTGATAGATTTTTAAATTTTTAATAGAATTGTTTATACATGTATAGTACAGGCTTTGTAAAAAGGAAAGTTAGGAAAATAATAAACAAAGTGCCTTCTGAGACAAGGTGGAACTTTTTTTTCGGAGTGATTATCTTTGGAATCCTTTTTGCTTTCTGGCTGCAGACGATATCTATCCCCTACTGGTGGGATGCAGTGGGAATGGTTATTGAACCTTCTCGTGACTTTTTAAAAAAAGGAATTGATTCTTTTTTTATTTCCGGGGGGGACAGACCCCGGTCTTTTTTAGTTCCTGTTTTTTTGGGCTTGTTCTGGAAAATGTTCGGAGAAACCATCCTTGTTTCCCGGGTTTTTAATCTTTTGTTTTCTTTTTTAGCTCTTTTTTATACCTATCTTCTGGCGGCAGAGATGACGGAAGACAAAAACGCGGGAAGGTGGACGGGGATTTTTGCTTCTTTGCTTTTGCTTTTTACTCCTGTTTTTCAAGCCCAAGTAGGGATAACCCTTTTAGAAATTCCTTTAATGGCTTTTGCCGTAGCTGCCTTTTACTATTTTTTTAAGAGAGATTACGGTGGTTATTTGTTTTTTTCTTCTCTGGGGCTTCTAACAAAAGAAACCTTCGTTTTTTTAATTTTATCTATTTCAGCCTATATAATCTGGAAAAAGGCGGTAAGGCCTTTGATCTCCGGGGGTTTTGATTTTCAAGATTTTGCAAAAGAGCTCCTGGCTTGCGTCTCCCCCTTGGTGGTTATTTTTTGGTGGTTTCTAATTTATAGTTTAAAAACCGGGCAATTCTTTTTAAATCTGGAAAGTCTTTCTTTTTCAATCCCTCAAATGAAGTTCGTTTTTAAGTTTTTACTTTTTGATCAGGGAAGAATTATTGTTAGCGCCTTTTTCCTTTTAGCGTTGAATGGAGTTTTTTATCAAAAAAGATACAAAAATTATTTTCAAAAAAGAAAGATACTGCTTTTGGCTGCGATAGTTGTCGTGATGGGGGTTGGAGTTTCTTTTACCGGGTTTATGCACAGAAATATTTTGGTTATTCTTCCTTTCTTTTATCTTTTATCCTTGCAGTCATTGAGATTTTTTGTCCACGAGCGGCCCTTTGCAGAGCAATTTAGCTTAGTCGGGGCGGGGGCTATTCTTGCGATTTTAATTTTTACTTCTTCTTGGAACAACCATCGTGAAATTAGAAACTGGCAGTTTATTCCTTTGGAGGATAACCTGGAATATCGTGACGTGATACGGGCGGGTGAAATGACGGCTGACTATATCGAAAAACAGTATCCGCAATCTACGATATGGACTAGTTTTCCAACTACTTATATGCTTTCTGACCCCTTTTACGGTTATGTTTCCACACGTTTCGAGGTTAAAAATTGTTTTGACTTTGAAGAAGAAGACGAGGTCAATCTCTTGGTCTTTCATCTTTTCAGCCCGGGGCAGCAAAAATGCGGGGAGTTGGTCAATGAAGAAGGGCTTACCCTTCTTACCTCTTTTTCATCCAACGGCAAGTGGATGCAGATTTACAAGAAACCAGACTACAAACCATGAAGAAGTTAATAATCATACCAACTTACAACGAAAGAGAAAACATCAAGGAGCTTGTTCCCGAGATTTTAAATATGGAATATAATTTTCATATTTTAATAGTTGATGACAACTCCCCCGATGGTACGGGGGAGGAAGCGGATAAAATGTCCGAAGAGAAAGAAAGGGTTCACGTTTTACATCGGAAAAAAAAAGAGGGTTTGGCCAAAGCTTATATCGCCGGGTTCAAGTGGGCTTTGAAAAGAGACTTTGATATTGTTTTCGAGATGGATGCCGACGGGTCTCATGCTCCCGAGGCTCTGCCTTTGTTTTTGGAAAAGATAAAAAATTATGATCTGGTTATCGGATCCCGTTCTCTTGATGGAAAGCTGAGCGTGGTGAATTGGGATCTCAAGAGAGTTCTTTTAAGCATCGCCGGTAGTTTTTATGCGAGAATTGTTACCGGGGTGGATGTTTCTGATGCTACCACCGGTTTCAAGTGTTTCCGGAGGAAGGTCCTTGAAACGCTGGATTTTGACAAGATTTGTTCGGAGGGGTATTCCTTTCAGATTGAAATGAACTGGCGGGTTAAAAAATCGGGTTTCAGGATAGGCGAGGTGCCGATCGTATTTAACGAAAGAAGGCACGGTAAGTCCAAAATGAGGGGCAACATCGTGAAAGAAGCGCTCTGGGTTCTTTGGAAGATGAAAATTAAACCTTAACGTTTTATGGATTTTAAAAGTAAAAAATTTAAAAAGATAGTGGTTCCCTTATTTCTTTTTGTCGTGGTTTTCGGGTTGTATCTTTACACCTCTCCTCGGCATCAGACGGGCTACGCCGATTCGGAGGAGCTCATGGCGGCCACCTACGTTTGGGGGGTGCCTCATCCTCCGGGTTATCCTTTGTTTCCTCTTTTGTCGCGTCCTTTTCTTTTAATTCCTTTCGGAAGTGTCGCATTTAAGTTCAGTATTTTTTCTTCTCTTTTCGGATCTTTGTCAGTTGTTCTTATCTTTTTCATACTTTTAAAAATTTTGGAGAAAGAAGAAAAAGAAAACTGGTTTTTCCCTCTTATTGGGGCTTTGACGGGATCTTTTTGTCTTGCTTTTTCTTATACTTTTTGGCTTTTTTCGATTATTCCCGAGGTATTTTGCTTGTCTAATTTTTTTGCCTGTCTTCTGATGCTTATCGGGATTTGCTGGTATGAAGACAAAAAAAAGCCAAGGGCGAAGTATTATCCTTATCTTTTGGCCTTTGTTTTCGCCTTGGCTTTTCTCGCTCACCAGATATTGATTTTTTTAATTATCCCCTTTCTTTATCTTGCATGGAAACTTGACAGGGATTTGTTTTTTCCTTCCAAAAGGTGGTTTTTCATTGTTGGAGCCTTATTTTTGGGGTTTTTGCCACTTGTTTATCTTCCAATTGCTGCGGCCAACAACCCTCCTCTCGATTTTGGAAACCCGACCAGCATTCCTCGTTTGTGGAGACATTTTACCAGGGCGGTTTACAGGAAAGGTTCCAAAACGGCTTCGGCTTATCTTCCCTCAAGTCTCGGTCTTCAGGAGAGAATTGAGGCGCTTTTCATTTTCACCCGGTATCTTGTAAGGGAGTTTACCGTTATTCCCTGCGTGGTGGGAGCTCTCGGGGGTTTGTTTCTTTTAAAAAAGAAGAAGAGTTGGAGCACTTTCCTTTTTCTTTGTTTTCTTTTCATGGGTTATTTCTGGGCTTTTTGGGGAGGTTGGGGGAAAAATGAAGCATCTCTCAGTTTCAATCAGCTTGGTGCCAGAGAAAGGGTGGCCATTACTGGTTATATCACCTTTTCTCTTCTTATCGGTTTTGGAGTTTTTTATTTTTTAAAGTTCGCTAAAAAGTTAGAGTTTAGTCGGATCTCTTTAGGGGTGTTTGCTTTTTTGCTTTTTATTCTTCCTCTTTACCCCCTGCGGGATAATTTCGGGGTGGTCAATAAAAGAGATTTCACCTTGGGGCGAGATTTTGCGGAGGATCTTTTTCGGACCGTGGAACAAGACGGCATCCTTATCTTGAAAGGTGACCGTCCCACCTTTTCTGCTTATTACTACCAGATGGTGGAGGGAAAGAGAAAAGACGTCACCCTTCTTTCCGCCGGGGCGGAAGAATGGGATATAAGAAGGTGGAAAGAGGAAGAACCGGATCTTTTTGACACCGAAAACACTTATCTTCTGGCTGTTTTCAGAGATATGATTCAAAAAAATATTGGAGAAAGGCGTATCTATACTACTGGCCTTCGGAGAGATACCTCTATTCAGTTAGGTATAGCGGACAACCCCTTTACCCTCAGTCCCCACGGCCTTATTTCAGAAATTACATATGATTTTGATCTTGGAGAAGAAGATTGGCAGGAAGTAGCAGAGAGCGGCCTTCCTCGGATGAAAGATTACTATGATTGGTATGCCAGGGAGTTGGTTGAGCAGTATTTGATTGGACTAAGCAACAACTATTTTCATTACCGCAGTCGGGGGTATTATGATCCGGCTAAACGACAGTATGAAGAAATGCTAGAGATAGGCCCCGAAAACGAAATGACGCAAAAAGTTGCAAACAACCTTTCGAATTTTAATCCGGAAAAACAAAAACCCGAAGACTTCAGGGCAAAAACTGCCGAGGAGCATTTTGATTCGGCAAGAGAATATTTGAAAAGCGGGAAAACTGCTTCGGCTATGAGTGAATACTGGGCAGCCACTTACCTTGAGCCCGAAAACACCGTTTACCGGCTTCAGTTGGGTGGAGCTTACGAATCACTCGGTTGGCACAAAGAAGCTTACAATCAATACAAAAAGATATTGGAAATAGAAGAAGAAGACGAACTTGTCTTGGAAAAGACCAGGGAAAGAATAGAAGTGGTGAGAGAAAAGATAAGAGAAAATTAATTTCTAAAGAAGGTTGAAAAACACTCTCTTTACACCCCCCTCTTCTTTATGGTGAAATTACCCCAAGAAAGACAAAAAAACCGGGTACGTGGGAGAAACCACCAGGAAAAAGATAAACGAGCTGCTAGACGGTG
>CAZTOB010000020.1:0-8066 GCA_964615425.1 uncultured Candidatus Saccharibacteria bacterium
GCCACAATTAGTTCCTGCCAACGTGGCAGGTGTGGTTGAGAAAAATACTTAAGCAGAGACCCGGTAAACGATTACCGGGTCTTTTTTATTGGAAGACTTAAATTTTAAACAATTTCTCCTCCTCCTAAACACTCTTTCTTTTTATAAAAAACACATATTTGTCCCGGGGTAGGAGCAAACTGGGGAGATCCAAAAATTACTTTTAAGCTCCCTTCCTCTTTTTTAATCTCAGCCGGAGAAGCAGGACTACGATATCTTATCTTCGCTTTAACATTTACGGGAAAACTTGGTTTTTCTCTTGTCCAGTTTGGATTTTTAATACTTATTTCTTTTTTTTCAAGCTCTTTTTTGTCTTTGGTTACCACAAGCTTGTTTTCTCTTTTTTCTTTAACGTAATAAGGGCCGCCTCCAAGGCCTATTCCCTTTCTTTGGCCCAAGGTGTAAAAATGAAGACCGGGATGAGTTCCAAGCTCATCGCCTTTTTCATTTACTATTTTCCCCGGACTTTCACCCAACTTTTCTTTTAGAAAACCTTCAAGACCCTTGTTTTTTAAAAGGCAAAAGTTTTGACTTTCATCTGCGACAAAGTCTAACAGCCCTTCTTTTTTAATTATTTGTGTCGATTCTTTTTTTGTTAGATCTTCTAAGGGAAAAATTGTTTTCCTCAGCTGAGCTTGGGTTAAAAAAGAAAGGTAATAACTTTGATCTTTGTTTTTGTCTTTCCCCCTTAAGAGAGCCCACTTCTTTTCTCTTTTCTCTTTTTTAGCGTAGTGGCCCGTTGCAATTTGGGGGTATTTTTTGTCTTCGGCTAATTCTATAAGTTTTTTAAACTTAAAATAGCGATTGCAGTAAATGCAGGGATTTGGAGTTTTCCCTTTTTTAATTTTTTCTATAAAAAAGGAGTAAATCTCTTTTTTAAACTCGTTCTGTACGTTGATAACTTCAAGCGGCACCCTTATCTTTCGAGCCAGTTTTTTAACCTTTTCAATATCGAGGTTTTCATGGATTTTTAATGTCAAGGCCTTAACATTAAACCCTTTATTTTTTAAAAGTAAAATGGCGGTAGTTGAGTCAACTCCGCCGGAGAACCCTACCAGTATTTTTTTTGCCTCTTTTCTCATTGACAAATTGAAAAAAGATTAGTATTATAAAAATGAAGGGAATGATTTTATGTCAGGCCCTTCTGCGCTTATCTCTTTTGGTGTTTGAAGCACAAAGAGAGGTGGGTAGAACATTTGTTCTTTATTTTTAAAAAAGGAGGTGAGGAGGGTGCGTAAGACAACAGCACTCGCTCTCGTTGGGGCTTTGGCGCTGGTAAAGCGCTTAGGCCTCAAGCGGGCAATAGCTGTCTATTTGTTCGTCGTGCTAGCACGACGGCTTAGAAGATAGCTTCGCAGGGGAGGGGCGCAAGCCTTGAACCTGCACTGCAGAGTGCTGCCTCTGCGCCCCTCCCCACCTTTCATTTCATTTGCTCTTTCTAATTTTCGAAGGGCGGCCCACCGTGGGCTCGCCCTTTTTTCTTATTTCGCAGTCCAGCCTCCGTCAACCGTTAAAACTTCTCCATTCACAAAGTCCGAATCACTTGAGGCAAGATAAACTGCTGCCTGGGCTATGTCGCTTGGTTTTCCAAGACGGGGATAAGGAGTGTTGGCTTTAAAGGTTTTAGCTTGTTCCGGGTCTTCCAATAGAGGGTTTGTCATTGCGGTTTCAATAACGCCGGGGGCAATAGCGTTTATATTTATTCCTTTTGGCGCGTAATCCAAAGCCGCAGATTTTGTAAAAGCGATAATGCCTCCTTTGCTTGCACAATAAGCCGAGGCTTGATTAAAGCCTCTAAAGCCGGCAATTGAAGCGATATTAATAATCTTACCCTTTTCCTGCTTTAAAAACTCTTTAAGGGCGCTTTTTGTGCCTAAAAACGTACCTTTAAGATTAACGTTAAGGGTTTGATCCCATACTTTTTCATCAAGCTCGTGAAGGTCTTCTGTTTTAAAGATTCCGGCGTTGTTAACAAGGATGTCGAGCCCCCCAAATTGGTTTACACAGGTTTGAACCATGTTTTCTACCTCATCTGCTCTACTTACATCAGTTTTTACAAAAACTGCCTCTCCTCCGCTTTCTTTAATCTTTTCAACGGTTTCTTTTCCTCCTTGTTCGTCAATGTCGGCTACTATAATTCTTGCACCTTCCCGGGCAAAAGCTTCAGCAATACTCCTGCCGATGCCGGATCCTGCACCGGTTATTATTGCTTTTTTGTTTTCTAACTTTTTCATTTTTTAATGTGTTATTTGTTACTTCGACTTTTTAAATTGTTTAAACTTTTAAGTATTTTTTCAAGGTCTAGTCCGTAGCTTTCGGCTACTTTGCCGATTTCCAGCTCTTCCATTTCCATTTTGGCGAAGGGGCAATGGAGGCAGGGCAGCTCGAATTCGGCTAAAACTTTTTCAGCTCCTTCTATTTTCAAGATCTCCGCCAAGGTTGTTTCCTTTGTAATTTTCATTTTAGTTTATTTTATTCTTTATTAAAAAATCGACTGCTTCTTCTTTTGTTAACCCCCGGGTCATCAGAAGCTCCAGTTCTTTTTGATTTATCTTGCCCACTGTTGCTTCGTGGGTGACCCTTGATTCAGGATGTCTGGCTTCAATGACGGGGACCGCTCTGGCTACGGATTCTTTACCTACCAATATTTCTTGACAGTCAACGTGTCCTCTGCTTCCTTGTGCTAAGGCGATTGTTTCCCCGCGGGCAAAGACTCTGCCTCCCCCTACTGCGGCGGTTCTTATCTTAACCAGTCCTCTGGAATTTTCCTCCCCAAGGATTAACTTATCCTTTATTCTTAAGCGGTCTTTTTTACCTTTGCCTACGGCTTTAGTTACTACCTCGCAGACTGCTTCTTTTTTTAATTCCGCCTTAAAATCTATTTCTAATTTTCCTATCGATCCGGTACTTAGAGAAAAAACGGCTTTCAGGTTTGATTTTTCCTCCAGAATAACGTTAAAAACAGGCACGACATGGGCTCCGTAGCTTTCCCCGTGAAAATGTTTTTCTGTGTAGTTTAAAACTCCTCCTTTTTTTACTTTCACCTCGGCCTCCATTTCGTGGACAACGTCTTTAGCTTGGGGAAAGCTGCAGTGGGCTAAAATATCGGCCTGGGCGTCTTCTTCTACGATAATCTCAGGGATTATTATTTGCTTTCCTTCCGGTTTTAATACTCCGAAGCACAAAAACAAAGGATTTTCAATCTTTTCTTTTATCAAAAGTTTTACAAACACTTTTTTATCTTTCACTTCGGTTTTCAAGTCAACACCCTTTGTTTTTTGAAAAGACAAAACCTTGTCTTCCTTAATAACTAAATGAGGCGTCTCCTTTTTTAAGAGACGATTTTTGAAGCCGCATTTTTTAGCGCTTTTTAGGAACTCTTGAGGCAGATGGGGCATATTTGCTTTCTCTTAGTGGTTTGGCAATATTCTCTCATAACTTTTTGGAATTTTCCGGAACAAACGGACTTTCCTTCTTTAATGAAAGTGGCAGAATTTGAAATGGCTGCTATCTCTTCCCGGTGGGTGATAAGAATAATGGTAGTTTCTGTTTCTTCTTTTATTTTCTCCAAAATATTGTGAAGCTCCCGGTAAATTATTATATCCAACCCCGCATCCGGTTCATCCAAGATGAGAAGCTTCGGTTTTTTAAGTATAACGGAAGCGAGCTCGATTCTTTTTCTTTCTCCCCCGCTTAATTTTTGATCCATTTTTCTTTGCAAGAATCGTTGGGGATCAAGCCCGACAACGGTTAGGATCTTTTCAACCCTTTCTTTTTTTAAATTTTTTTTTCCAAGTTTAAGATAATTTTTAACTGAAACCCCCTCAAGTGCGGGCGGGTTCTGCCAGGCTAATTGAAAGCCTCTCTTTACTTTTTCATGAGGTGGTAGGCTTGTCACTTTTTCTTTTTCATAAAAAATATCACCCTTTAAAACCTTAAAGCGGGGAAGGCCCATTAACGTATAGGCAAGGGTTGACTTTCCTGAACCATTCGGCCCTATGAGAGCGTGGATGTCTCCTTTTTCAACTTGAAAATCAATATTTTTTAGTAAAATATTTTTCTTTATTCCTGCTTTTAAATTTTTAACCTCAAGGATGTTTTCCATTTGGGTTTACTATAACATAAAAAAGACCCCGTTAGATGATGAATTCGTGAGTACGCGATCTAAGTGGGTGCCCTCAAGCCTGCGGGACGAAGCCTGCAGAACAAATGTTGAGCTCCCTTTCGAAGTTAATGACTCCGAATTCTCTCTAACGAGGTCTCACTTACATAATACCGTAAAAAACAACTTTTGAAAACCCCGTCAAAGGTCGAAAATTTCCACGATTTGTTTGATCATGGAGACGACAACGGGAGGAGCAAGCAAACTGTAACATTTTACGCCCTGGTCGTTTTTTACTATGAAAGGTTTTGTTTTTACTTCAACTTTGTTTTTTTCTTCGTCCCACTCGTAATGGTATTCAGGAGTTAATTCGTATTTGTTGACGCATTCATCTGCTTTTTCAACCGGGACAGGGTTTCTCAAAAGAACCTTGGGAATGCCGTAGAGAGAATAAGCTTTTTCAAGCAGTTTTTCATCTCGGTCGAGCCTTTCTCTTATGGTTTCTATACCCAGTTCGTCTCCTTCTTTTTTAATCATTCTTTCTCCGCTGCATTCGGGGTTGTCGCATAAAAGATAAAACTCTTTTTTTTCCTTGTCCCAACCCACCTTGTTAGTCGGGAAAAGCTTCAGATTTCTCGGAGTGTTGCACTTGGGGCATACGACTCTGGATTTCATCCGAGCGTCGATTATGGACTCCGGTGTGTCAATCAGGATGAATACGTCGGGGTCCTGCCGGTAGTCTATAAGGTCTCTGAAGAAGAGAGAATAGGAAACTTGGTCCATATTCCTGGGGAAGCCGTCAATAAAAAGGGTTTTCTTCGGTCTTCTGGTGATTTCTCTTTTAATCAGGGTTAGTATCAACTCGGTAGGTAAAAGCTTCTTGGTGCTTCTTTCCTCCAGGGACTTGATTATTTTTTCAATAGGTACAAAGCCTCGATAATTCTTTCTTAAAAACTTTATCAAATCCTTTTTTTCTTCCGGGTCTGCCAACTCCTCATCCACTCCTCTTATCATGTCTCCTACGGAGAAATGATCTATTTTTTCCGTTCCTATAATCTCCCGAAAAAGTTTGGAGTAAGTACCTTTTCCGGCGCTTTTTTTCCCTAAAAGATAGGCGATAAACGTGTTTTCGCTTAAATATTCCTTCAACTTTTTTATTTCTTCACCCGCTTTCAACTTAAAGTATTTTTCTCTTTCTTCGGGGTTCGAAAGATCGAAATCTTCGGGCCCCTTTTTAACCTTGGTTTTGACCAAGGGAAATTCTATTTTTTTCATATGTTTACCTTATAATTATTTTTTTACCGTCTGACAATATTTGAATATCTCCATCTTCATCTGTTCTTAAAATTAATGCCTCTACCTCCTTAAGATTTTCTAAAACCTCTTGGTGTGGATGTCCGTGTTGATTTTCTTCTCCGCAAGATATGACAGCTACTTGGGGTGAAACTTTTTTCAAAAAGAGCAGGCTGGACGAGGTTTTGCTTCCATGGTGGGCTACCTGCAGCACCTGGCTGGCCACCTTTTCAAGTGATTTTTCCTGTTTTTGATAAATGTCCCCTGTAAATAAAAAAGAGACGTTGTCTCTTGAAATCTTTAAAACAAGGGAATTTTCGTTGAGGTTCTGTCGTATTTCTTTTGGCCAAAGAACTTTTACTGTGTTGCCTCTTACTTCTGATTTATCTCCTGCTTTGAGAACAAGGTTTTCTTTTGTTCTTTTCTCCCATTCCTTTTGCAATAAGGTGTCTGCTTTTTGCCCGTTGGTGGCTATTTTACTGACGGGATATTTTTCCACTACTTCCAGCAGCCCCTCTATATGATCCCTGTCCGGATGGGTTAAAACAACTAAGTCAATTTGTCTGGAAAGAAAAGGAAGGTGAGGAGGAAGTCTTTCTAAAACTTTTTTCCCGGGGCCGCCGTCGATCAGTATTTTTTCTATACCATTGATTTTGACAAGGATGGAGTTTCCTTGACCTACAGCTAGGAAGTTAACTTCCAGCGGGGCGGCCCGGGTGAGTTGATAAACGGAAGACCAGACGAAAAAAGTAAGAGAGCTGAGGATTATTAGAAAACCCAGCGCTCCCCTTCTCATTTTCAGTCAGCCTTGCCCAATATCTTAAACATCGTAGTCCCGCATTCAGGGCAGGACCCTCTCATAGCTCTTCTATTTCCTCTTTTGCTTTTCATTACCTCTTCATTGGCGTTTTCCATTTCTCTTTTTGCTTTACACTTAACGCAATAACCTATTGTTTTATCAGCCATGATTATATTTTGTTATTTTTTCTTAAAAATGACCTTTCTTAACTTTTAACATCTTACCTTAAAAACCTTTGAAATTAAAGGGGAAGGGGGTATAAAACACAAAAAACCCGGAATTTCCGGGTTTTTTGCTGTCAAAAGGTTTCTTTTACTCTCCCTTTATCTTTTTGATTTTTTCATCCAGCTTTCTTTGAGATAAGTTTCTACTTTGAAAGGGGTTCAAAGAAAGATAGATATTCTTCAGACGAGATTCAGCGTTTTTCATCTGACTCTCCTGAACGAGTATCGGTTCGCCTAAGATTCGCTTGTAGACGAAGTAAAGAAGTAAAAGCAGATAAGTGGTGCCCAGCGTTATTCCCAGGGAAACAAAGAGATTGTCAATGGCTCCAGTGGGAACGTCTGTGGCTCCTCCGATGTCTTTTCTTCGGACAATTACGACAGCGTTTGTTTTTTCTTCAACTCCGTTTGAAGAAGCGACAACCGTGTTTTTGACTTCGTTGTTTCCGTAATCGAATTCTTCCTCGTCTTCCAGAAGGACCTCGAACGTTATTTCTATTCTTTCTCCCTTAGCCAGGGTTTTAATCTCAATAGGCTCATCGAAGTCGTAGTCCGTGCTTTGACCCTCTATCTTCATGTTTCCAACCCATTTAACTTTTTCAGGTAGAAACTCTTCGATCTCTATGTCTAACAAGTTTTGATCGGAAGGTGCTTCTATCAATATCCTGTAAGCCAGTTTATGATTGGGTTCAGCGGTGGTTGCTTTCTTCCAGGTGTTTTCTCCATCAGTTAAGTTTCTTACTCTTTTTTCAAGGTAAAAGTCGTCAACCTCTTCCTTTTCGACATATATATTTTTGGTAGAGGTAGCGGTTAAGCCCTCCCAATAGATCTTAACTCTGGCCTTGTAGGTTCCTTCTTCTTCGTAGTCGCAGGCGTTTTCAACGGTCAATTCGGTGTCGTCTATACTGTAATAGTCATAATCCCAGCTTCCATCATTGGTGCAGTCGAATTTGTAGTCTATGTCTTCCTGCGCGTCTCCGCTTACCGTTGCCCTGAGGTCAACGTTTTCCAAAGGAGCTTTTCCTTCGTCTGGATCAGCATCAAGGTGAACACTAAGTTCATTTGCTTCCTCTTCGACTACAATTACGTCGGTATCGTAGGCAGAAAGTCCGTCTCTGTTAACCTTAACCTTGGCGGTATAAGTTCCTGCATTCTCGTAGTCACAACCACTGTAAGTTTTTGCTTCGCTGTAGCTGTCGGTTGTGTATTCCCAACTTCCATTGTTGGTACAGTCGAACTTGTAAGTTATTTTTCCTTCTGCGCTACCGCTGACACTCGCTTCAAGATCTACGTTTCTTAATGGTTCTATCCCCGAATCGGGATCAGCGTTTAAATAAACACTCAGGGTTTTATCTTCTTCTTCCACATTCACGTTAACCGTATCGGAATCACTTCCACCCGGCCCATCACAGGTAACAGTATAGGTCTTGTCATTGGTTAAGTCATATTTCCACTCAGAACCGCTTGTCCCCTTTGAACCGCTCCAGTCTTCTGAAGCATAGCAGCTGTCGGCGTTGGAACTGGTCCACTCCAACCTTGCGTCTCCTTCGTAGTCAACGGTTGTTGAACCGCTGTCTCCGTTGGCGGTAAGGTTGACGGTTGGGGCTTCGGG
>CAZTOB010000021.1:0-7329 GCA_964615425.1 uncultured Candidatus Saccharibacteria bacterium
TTTAACTTTTCAACCTTCGCTCAACTAAGAGGCATTATCCAAGCTGGAAGTGATTTGGACTCTCCGATTATTCTGGGAACCTCGGAAGGAGAAGCTGGTTTTTTAGGGATGAGGCGTGTGGTGAAGTTGGTTGAGGCGACAAGAGAAGAGGGTAAAAAGGATATTTTTTCTCACTTAGATCACGGGAAAAGTTTTAAGGTTGTTAAAGAGGCGGTTGAGGCTGGCTATGACTCTGTTCAGATTGACGGATCGGAGCTTCCTTTCGATGAGAATTTGAAAATAACTGAAAAAGTGGTAAAATATGCTAAAGAAAGAGACGTCTGGGTAGAGGGAGAGTTAGGAGTTATTGGAGGCGGGAAAAAGAAAAGTGTTTTTACGGATCCTTCTTTTGTTTCCGAGTATGTGAAAAAGACTGGAGTTGACAGCTTGGCTGTTTCAATAGGTAACGTACACGGAGTTTTAGGCAAGATGCCGCGCTTGAGGTTTGATATTTTGAGAGAAATAAAGAAAGAAACTGATATATTTCTTGTTTTTCATGGCAGTTCTGGTTTTTCCTTAAAAGAAATCAAAAAAGTTGTTAAAGAAGGGTTTCAAAAGGTAAACATCAATACCGCTTTACGCAAAGAATGGAGAAGGGTTTTAGAAAAATCTCTACGCGACAATAAAAGCATCAAGCCTTATGAGATTCTGCCTTCTGTGTCGAATGCAACTGAGAAAAAGTGTAAAGAGTACATTAAAATACTTAATGCTTCCGGGAAAAGTGAAACTTAGTAAGCGCACAACTTATTTCACTCTTTTTCTCATAGTCCTTTTTTCACTTGTTGTGGGAGTTGTTTGGTTTTTAAAAACTAACAGCGTGGTGGCGTTGAGTAAATACAGTTGTCGCAACGGAGAGGATATAAATATTAAAGTCAAGAACCTTCTTTTAAGCCAAGAGTTGTGTTTGTCTTCTTGTTATCCTTATTATCTCCAAAGAAAAAATGAAAGCGGAGGATGGAAAACTTATGATTATGCGGAATGTCCCTTTGAGGATAAAATTGAAACCTGTATTAATCCTTTAAAAGCAAAGGAGTTTAAAACGTCCGTTCCCAAAGTAAAAGAAGGAGCCTACAGGGTGATGATACCGGTTTGTAAAAGCTGCAGCATGGGGGAGCGGTTTAAAAAAGAAGGAGAGCTTTTTTCAAAAGAATTTGAAATAGTAAAATGAAAATAATACACGAAAAATACAAATGTATAGGGTGCAGGGCTTGTGTCCGGGTGTGTCCGGAATATTTTAAAATGATTGACGGCGGCAAGGCTTCTTTGAAGGGATCTGAAAAGAAAGAAGGAGACGGGGGAGAAACGGAAATCCTCTCGGTAGAAGAAGCAGGCTGCATTTCAAATGCCGCAGACGTTTGTCCGGTAAATTGTATTGAGATTAAAAAGTGAGGGTTGACAATTATTCTTTTTGTAAGTTACTCTAGGTGTGTATGTTAACTATAAAAGCAAAAAAAAGAGATGAGAAAAACGAGGATCTAAGAAATGCAGGCATGGTGCCTGCTGTTTTGTACGGTCCGGAGACTGATCCTTTGAAAATATGTGTGGAGGATAAAGCCTTTAGGAAAGCTTATCAAGAGGCAGGTGAGTCATCTATTCTTAAGCTAAAAGTAGAAGGTGATAAAAAGGAACATATAGTTTTGATTAAAGACTACCAGATTCATCCCGTTACGGACCAGCTTTATCACATCGACTTTTACCAGCCCATTATGAGCGAGAAGGTGGAAGCGACTGTTCCTGTGGTTTTTGAGGGTGAAGCCCCTGTTGTTAAAGAAAAAGACGGAGTTTTGATAAAGAATATTTCTGAGCTTCAAGTTTCAGCTCTCCCGAAAGAACTTCCTTCTGAGATAAAAATAAATGTTGGTGGGTTGGAAACTTTCGGCGACCACATTACGGTTGAGGATATAAGCTTGGGTGAGGGGGTTGAAATAAAAAGAGAGAAGGGAGACGTTATTGTTTCCGTTTCCAGTCCGAAAACAGAGGAAGAACTTAAAGAAGAGATGGGCCGCACTGAAGAGGAAGAGCTCTTTATCGGCGAAGAAGAGCTTATTGAAGAAGAGCCTCTTGAGGAGGGTGAAGAAGAGGAGAAGCCAGAAGAGGAGCAGGAAGAAATTGAAATTTAAAAAATTAAAATGAAAAAGAAGTTTTTAAAAAGAGCTTTTCTTTCCCTTATCGTTCTAGGAGCTTGTGTTTTTTTGGGAAACGCTTTCCGGTTTGCAAATGCTGAGGAGTCGTGCTCAACCGTAGAAGAGTGCAAAGCTCTTTTGGAAGAGTATGAGAAAAAAATTGCTGAGTACCAGCAAAGTGTTGCTCAGACTCAAGCGGAGCAAGATACTTTGAATAATAAAATATATCTTTTGAGACAAAAGATAAATAGCTTGGATTATCAGATTAGGCGAAGTAATATTGTAATAGGTGATCTTACGGAGCAAGTCAAAGACACGGAAGAGTCGATTGAAAAAAGCGAGGAAGAAATTGAAAAATCAAAAGAACGTTTAGCAGAGGTTTTAAGAAGAATAAACGAAGAAGGTCAGAAAAGCACTTTAGAGATTTTTTTAGCGAATGATGACTTGTCTGAATTTTTTGAAGATGTCTTTGCTTTAGAAACCGTTCTTTCTGAAAACAGGGAGATTTTGGTTCAAATCAAAGAGATGAAGGTGAATTTGGAGGGTCAAAAAATAGACTTGGAGTCGGAAACCGAAGAGTGGCAAAGAACGAAACAAGCTCAGATTTTACAAAAACAGGAGAGAGAAAGTTTAAAACAAGAACAAGAGTGGCTTTTAACACAGACCAAGGGGGAGGAAGAAGAGTATCAGAGGCTTTTGGCGGAAAATAGAAAAAAAGCTCAAGAAATAAGAGAGAGGATTTTTAGCTTGGTGGGCGTTTCTAAGGCTCCGAGTTTCGGGGAAGCTTTGGAGATAGCTAAATACGTAGAAAGTGTAACAGGCGTTCGACCTGCTTTTCTTTTGGCAATTTTAAGGCAAGAGTCAAACATCGGTCAAAATGTCGGCCAGTGTTATCTTAAAAACAAAGAGACTGGAGACGGCATTGTGATAAGAACCGGTCAGACGCAAAGCAGAGTGATGAAGCCCATGAATATTGGAGGAAGGAAGGGAGACGTAGATGATTTCGTTACTACTTGCAGTGAGGTGGGGAGAGACCCTTACAGCACTCCCGTTTCTTGTCCTTATGTCAGCAATGGACAAATTATTGGATACGGAGGGGCGATGGGTCCAGCTCAATTTATTCCAACTACGTGGGCGACATATAAACATAAAGTGAAGGCTGTTACCGGGAAGCCGGCTGATCCGTGGGATATTAAAGATGCATTTTTGGCGGCCGGGCTCTTATTGAAAGATGCTGGAGCCACCTCTAAAGAAGGAGAATGGTGTGCGGCCATGGTTTATTACTCCGGTTCCTGTAATTCCGGTCATGACTACTATGCCAATTCCGTAACGAGTATTGTAAAGCAATACGAAAACGATATTGCACAGCTTGAAAAATACGGCAGTAAATAATTTAAATTAAAAAAGGGCGCTTGAAGCGCCTTTTTAATTTTTAAGAAAAGTTTTTCAGTATCGGGCCTAATTTTCCTTCTAGTATTTCTTCTAAGTTGTGCCAAGTTTTTTCAAGACGGTGGTCGGTTACTCTGTTTTGGGGGAAGTTGTAAGTTCTTATCTTGAATGATCTTTTTCCCCCACCCATTTGATTTTTTCTTTTTTTCTCTTTTTTTTGTTGCAGTTTTTTCTTTTTTTCTTCCACTAGTTTTGCTTGGAGAATTCGGATGGCGTTGACTTTGTTTTTGTGCTGGCTTCTGGCTGACTGGCAGTTAATTGTTATTCCTGTTGGTTTGTGAGTCACCCGAACAGCTGTTTCTGTTTTGTTGGTGTATTGTCCTCCCGGCCCCGAGGCTCTGTATGACTCTATTTCCACGTCGCTTCTTTTGAGTTTTGCTTGTTTTGCGTTTGTTTTTTTAAGAACTACTACGGTGGCGGTTGAGGTATGGATTCTTCCTTTACTTTCTGTTTCCGGCACTCTTTGAATCCTGTGAACCCCGGCCTCGTTTTTCATTAAAGAGTATGCTTTCTTTCCTTTTAATTCAAAAACAACCTCTTTAAGTCCGTTTAGAGAGGTTGTTTCTATATTTAGAGTTTTAAGGCCCCAGCCGCGCTTTTTTGCATAACCGGAGTACATTTTGAAAAGATCTTTTACGAATTTGGCTGCTTCTTCACCTCCAGCGCCGGGCCTGATCTCAATGATAGCGCTTTCAAGATTGTTCTTCCCCATCTTTTTCTTCTTTTTTGATTTGTTTCTTTTGTATCTTTTGATGCTTTTTCATTTTTTTTCGGAATTTTTCAACTCTTCCCATTGTGTCTACTATTTTTTCTTTTCCGGTGTAGAAGGGATGGCATGCGGAACATATCTCTACCTTTATATATTCCTGGGTTGATCCGGTTTTAAATTTATTCCCGCAGGCGCATTCAACCGTTGCTTCCGGAAAATATTTTGGATGTACTTCTTTTTTCATGATTTATGTCTTTATTTCGATTATTATCTATTTTATCCTATCAGAAGTCATTGGAGGTTGCAACCTTGATTTAGAAAAGGACAATTGTTATATTAAATCATATGATTAATAACAAAACTAACTCAAAATCTGTAAAAAAGGCGTTTAATCTGGATCCTGAAGAGATGGTGAAAGCGGGAGTCCACTTTGGACACAACCCTTCTAATCTTCATCCTAAAATGACACCTTTTGTCCATAAGAAAAAAAAGAACGTTTATCTTTTGGACTTAGAAAAAACTGTTGAAAAATTTACCGAGGCGCTTCAGTTTATTCAAAAACTAGCGAAAGAAAGAAAAACAATTCTTTTCGTGGGAACCAAGTCTCAGCATAAGAGATTGGTGGAAAAGACAGCTAAAAGATGCGGTTTTCCTTACGTCACCCAAAGATGGTTGGGCGGGATTCTTACCAACTTCGAGGTGTTAAGGGACAGGATTGATTATTTCATAGAGTTTAGGCAAAAGATAAACTCTTCTGATTTCGAAAAATACACCAACAAAGAGCAGTTGGACATGAAGCACGAACTTTATAAGTTAAAGAGAAAGTTCGGGGGCATAGAAAACCTTGAAGATATTCCTGACGCTGTTTTCATTTGTGACTTGGGAAGGGATGACCTCGCCTTTGAGGAGGCAAGAAAGAAAGGAGTGACGGTGATCGGAGTTTGTGATAGTGACGTTGATCCTACTTTTGTTGACTACCCAATCTTTGCCAATGATGACGCTGTCTCCTCCATGAAATATATCTTAAAAAAGATAGAAGAAGCAGTTGCCGAAGTTAAGCCTTTAAAAGAATTGAAAGAAGAAGAAAAGAAGGTGGAAAAAGAGGAAGATGAAGAAGAAAAGAAGGTGGAAAAAGAAGAAGATGAAGAAGAAAAGAAGGTGGAAAAAGAAGAAAAGGAAAAGGAAGAAGAAAAATCAAAAGAACAAAAGAATTAAATTAACTTAAAATTATGGCTGAAATAGAAAAAATTAAAAAATTGAGAGAAAAGACAGGTATATCGGTGATGGAATGTAAAAAGGCAATAGAAGAAGCTGGGGGAGATCTTTCTCAGGCTGAAAAAATTTTAAGAAAAGCAAAAAGAAGGTTGGCTGCAAAGAAAAAAGGAAGAACAACTGGCGAGGGGGTGATTGCAAGCTACATCCACGCTAACAAAAAAATGGGATCTTTGGTGCAAGTTAATTGTGAGACCGATTTTGTTTCGAAGTCCAAGCGTTTTCAGAAACTGGCGGAGGCTTTAGCGATGCAGGTGGCGGCTATGAATCCTCTTTTTGTTAGCGAGGAAGACATTCCCGAAGAAGTTTTACAAGAAAAAAAAGAGACGATTAAAGAAAAAATGAAAGAAAAAGAAAAGCCGGCTGATATTATTAATAAAATTGCGGAAGGTAAAATTTCCAAATGGAAGAATCAAGTTTGTCTTTTGAGGCAGGAGTTCATTAAAGATTCTGACAAAAGCGTAAAAGATTTGGTGCAATCTGCGATTGCGGAGATAGGAGAAAATATTACTATTGAACGTTTTACGCGTTACGAGATATAACCAAATTAAAATGTCTCATTATTTTTTGATCGCGGGAACTGTCTTCGGTTTTTCCGGTCTTGCTTATTTGAGCTCGAGAAGCTTACACCGGTTGAAAGATTTTCAACCTCCTTCCTCCTTAGGTAAATCTTTTCTTAAGAGAGGATGGGGTAAAATTACAGGTTTTTTTAAAAGCTTGTTTGGTGGTTTCGAATGGGAAGTTATAGCTCAAAAAATTCTTTCTTGGGTTAAGGTGGTTGCTCTTCGGGTTGAAAGGAGGGCCAGCAAATCTCTTGTTAATTTAAGGAAAAGAATTAAACGCAAAAAAGAAAGTGAGAAGTATTGGAAGCATTTGGCTCAGTTGTCCAAGAAAGAGGAAGAGGAGTAAGGTGCCAGCGTAGCTCAGTGGCAGAGCAATGGTTTTGTAAACCATCGGTCGTCGGTTCAAATCCGACCGCTGGCTCTTGACACAAAATTTCCGGGTATTATAATAAAAGTGAGGTTAAAAACAAAATTACCATGCCAGGAAAAGAAGGTGGTTAAAATTAAAAATAAAGTAAGAAGGTTTGGTAAACCACGAGCCTTCGTGGTTTTTTTAACCCAAAGTTCTTTGAAAATTGAATATGGACCTTTTGAGTTGCTTCGGACCTTGTATTCGTAAAGCTTTATTGCTTTACACCTGAACAGGAGAGTTTGATCCTGGCTCAGGATGAACGCTGGTAGTGTGTTTTAGGCATGCAAGTCGAGCGTCCTTTTTAAGGAAGCGGCAAACGGGTTAGTAACACGTGGGTAATGTACCCCAAAGACAGGGACAACCCAGAGAAATCTGGGCTAATACCTGATGGTCCTCATGATTTGTTTCATGCGGTAAAGCTTTTGCGCTTTGTGAGCAGCCTGCGTACTATTAGCTAGATGGTGTGGTAATGGCACACCATGGCGATGATGGGTATGTGGCCTGAGAAGGTGGTCGCCAACCAAGGCACTGAGACACGGGCCATACTCCTACGGGAGGCAGCAGCTAGGAATCTTGCGCAATGGAGGAAACTCTGACGCAGCGACACTACGTGCCTGAAGAAGCTCTGCGGAGTGTAAAGGGCTTTTCTCGGGGAGCAAGCCAGTTTACTGGTTGATAGTACCCGAGGAATAAGGGGGGGCTAATCGCGTGCCAGCAGCAGCGGTAAAACGTGACCCCCGAGCGTTACCCGGAGTTATTGGG
>CAZTOB010000022.1:0-7196 GCA_964615425.1 uncultured Candidatus Saccharibacteria bacterium
TACCAGCGGGACAAAGATAAAAAATTCCAATTTGAAGCCCAAAAAGGCTGGCAAGTGTTGGCGCAAAGCGCCCCGTCTCCCAATTGGCGGAGGGGGTGGGATTCGAACCCACGGGACGCAAAGCGTCACGGCACTCCAAGCCGTCCCAATAGGCCACTCTGGCACCCCTCCCTTCTTAAATAATAACTAAATAAAAAATTTTATCAAACACAAAAGCCCCGAGTCGGGGCTTTTGTAAGCTTTAAAAAGTAGGATTACATTCCCATCCCGCTCATACCTCCCATGCCTCTCGGCATGCCGCCGCCACCACCACCATTACCTTCATCCTCTTCTTTTACGTCATAAACAACGGCTTCCGTGGTCAAGAGCATACCAGCTGCCGAAGAAGCATTTTCTAATGCAGATCTTACAACTTTAGTCGGATCAACTATGCCAGCTTCGAGCATCTTGCCGTATTTCATCTTGTCAGCGTCAAATCCGAAATCACCATCTCTTCTTTTGATTTTGTCAACCACTACTCCTCCGTCAAGTCCGGCGTTTTCAGCAATCGTTCTGGTTGGCATTTCAAGAGCCTTCTTTAAAATCCTGGAACCGGTTTTTTCATCCTTGCTAAGCCGCATGGATTCCAAAACCTGCGCCGCTCTTAAGAACGCAACTCCTCCTCCGGGAATAATTCCCTCCTCAACCGCTGCTCTGGTAGCGGCTAAAGCGTCTTCAGCTTTGTGGTATCTGGCTTTTCTTTCCACCTCGGTAGCTGCCCCAACTTTCATAACTGCTACTCCTCCGGAAAGCTTAGCCATTCTTTCTTCCATTTTCTCCTTGTCAAAATCAGAATCGCTTTGTTTTATTTGAGTTTTAATTTGGTTAACTCTTTTTTCAATCTCTTGTTTTTTACCCCGACCCTCTATAATAGTAGTATGTTCTTTGGTTGAAACCACCTTTCTTGCCTTGCCCAGCATACCGGTGGTTGCGTTTTCAAGCTTCATTCCTTTTTCTTTCGAGATAACTTGTCCTCCCGTCACCAAAGCAATGTCTTCCAGCATCTGCTTTTTCCTATCCCCGAAACCGGGTGCTCCAACGGCAAGCGCCTGAAAAGAACCTCTCAGTTTGTTCAAAACCAATGTAGCCAAGGCCTCTCCTTCAATCTCATCAGCGATAATGATAAGCTCCTTCTTGCCCTTGTTGGCAATATCTTCCAAAAGAGGAAGTATGTCTGAAAGAGCAGATATTTTTTTATCGGTTATGAGAATAAAAGGATCTTCGTAAACCGCTTCCATTCTTTCCGAATCAGTCACCATGTAAGGTGAAACATATCCTTCGTCAAATCTTAATCCTTTGACGATTTCTTTTTCGAGCCCCAGTCCTTTTGACTCCTCACAAGTGATAATTCCGTCCTTACCGACCTCATCCATCACTTCAGCAATCATTTTACCGATCTCTTCGTCCTCGGCGGAATTAATAGCAACCTGCATGATCTCTTCTTTGGTTTTTAGCTTCTTAGCATCTTCTTTTAATTTTTTTACAACCTCCCTGGTTGCTTTTTCAATACCTCTTTTTAAGGCCAAGGGGTCAGCCCCTGCTGCTACATTTTTCAACCCTTCAGTCAAAACAGCTTGAGCCAGCACCGTGGCAGTGGTCGTTCCGTCTCCCGCCGCGTCATTTGTTTTTGAAGCCGCCTCCTTAATTATCTGCGCCCCTATATTCTTAATACCGTCAGCAAGTTCGATTTCCTCCGCAATGGTAACTCCGTCGTTGGTTATTGTCGGTGAACCGAAATTTGACTCCAAAACAACATTTCGTCCTTTGGGCCCCAAAGTAACCTTCACCGCATCAGCCAACTCATCCGCTCCGGCTTTCAATTGTTTCCTTGCCTCCTCTGAAAAAATGATTTTCTTAGCCATACTTTAATCAAATTAATTTTTAATCTTGGATAATAGCCAGGATATCGTCCTGACCGGCGATTAAATAGTCTTCGTCCTTTATCTTCATTTCAGTCGGCCCGTACTTAGTAAAAAGGACTTTGTCTCCCTTTTTAACCTCCATAGGAACCCTCTCTCCTTTTTCGTCTCTTTTTCCCGGACCAACCGCTACAACCTCTCCCTGCTCCGGTCTTTCTTCCTTGGCTGTTTCGGGAAGAAAAATTCCGCTCTCCGTTTTTTCTTTTTCCTCACTGGGTTTTATAAGAATATGGTCGGACAATGGTTTGATGTTCATAAAAGTTCTTCTTAATTTTTAATTAGCACTCTAGACCTTTATCTGCTAATTTCATTGTAAAAAACTAAAAGAGTTTGTCAAGTAATAAAAACCCGCCAGATTCTACTGGCGGGTTGAGCACCCCTTACTCAAAATCTTCGGGGTGCTCCTCTTTAATACGCCGATGGTCTTGCTTGACCTCTTCCGGCGTCTGACGCCATCTTTTCTCTTCCCGAGGTCCTAGAAGAGAAAAGATAATAATTATAGATATTATCGGCACGATAACCACCGTGCCGAAAATAATCGCAATTTCAACGTTCATTCTTCCTCCTTTTTTTCCCCGTGGATCTTGCAGTCCTTGCGGGGAAAAAGCTCGTACCCTTCTCTTCCCGCCTGAATCAGGCAGGTGCATCCCTGCTCCACAAGGCGCAGGGCTTCCTTGAGGGTGACTTGCTTCTTTTTCATTTTTCCTCCCTTTCTGTTCCTTCGCTTGACGATTACGCCCAACTTTACAATAAAATTCTTAAAATGTCAAAAAAGCCCTGCCGTTTGGCAGGGCCTCTTCTTCAATCGTTCTTTTCCCTCCTTTTTTTTGATGAACTGGAGATTCTTGCTTCTTACTTTTGAGATCTTGTCACTCGCTTCGCTGCTCTCTTTCTCCTTTCTTAGAAACTACACGAGGCTTCTTTTCGCACCTCTTGCAGGATTCTATTCTTTCCGTTTCTTCAAAAGAACCGGAAAAAATTTTCTCACCCAGCTTATCCTCGTAAAGCCGGTTGCAGCGAGAACAGGCGTAGACCTTCATACTTTTACTCCTCCTTAAAAACTTCTCCCAAGAACTTACTTCAACTTACATTAATTATTTTAAAAGTAAAAGCCTGCCAAATCAACTGGCAGGCTCTAAAAAAACTCGACTCCCTCAACCGCCTTTTTCAAGGCCCTCCTCTCTTCTTCATTGAGAGAAGTCTCTTTGTCGTTTTCACAAACGACAAGACAGGGCTTCCACCTGCCTTCAAGCCGGCGGATCCGGCAGTCTTTTGCAGGACACACCCTTGACAGCACCCTGCATATTTTAAGGTATGCAGACATAAAAGAGTGCGTCCGAGGAACAATTATTTTCACTCTTCCCCCTTTTAAAATAATCCCGGCAGAACTTTTCTGCCGGGGGTTAAGGTTAGCGCCCGCACTCAACGCAACGCCCATTTACCAGATAAGCATTGCAAGAGGAGCAGTGCTCTTCCTGCCATCCGCAGTCGGCGCACCGGCCGTGGACAACAATCACCGACCCTCCACAGCGGGGACAAAGCTTTTCTCGATAATCGCGGCCCTCTTTAACCACGATTACCTCCCCGACCTCCTCCAGTAGATCGTCTCGATCTTTTAGAGATCTCACTTTAGGGATTGTCCTTTTCATCTTTTTCACCTCCTTTGTTTAAGATAAAGGAAATTATTAAAAAATCAAATTTCTTGAAATAAATTTGTAATTTACCCCCGCTTGTGGTACTATTTTCCTAGAATAAGAAATTATGATAAAAGAGTTTCTAGCTCACACAATTGCTTCTCTTTTCGTTTTATGGCTGGCTACGAATATAGTTCCCGGGGTTTCTTTCAACGGTCCTTTTCAGATAATGCTTCTTTGCGCCGGTTTTTTGGGATTTCTAGACGCATTCGTTAAACCTCTGGCTAAATTAGTTACCTTTCCTTTAAGAATTTTGACATTGGGGCTTTTAAATATTATCTTAAACCTGTTAATGTTAAAATTTGTTGATATGGCTTTTCCAGAGCTGGTGATAGAAGGCATAGTACCGTTTCTTCTAACCACCCTGATGCTGGGGGTAACAACAAGTATCTTGCAAACAAAAATCTAATGTAATATGCAAAAAACATTGCCAATTATACAAATAGTGGTCTCAAGCATTCTCATCGCCCTTATTCTTCTTCAAAAGGGCAATGCGAGCGGAAGGATTTTCGCAGGAGGTGACCGTATCAACCGAACCCTAAGAGGAGCGGAAAAAAAGATATTTTGGACAACCGCCGGGTTGAGTTTTCTTTTTGCCTCTCTTAATATTTTAAACCTTCTCGTCAAGTGAGAACCAGCTTTTTAAAAAAGAAGGGGGCAAGGTTTGTTAAAAAGATAAAAAGAATCTTTACCGGCCTTCCCTCGCTTAGGAAGTTGAAATTTTTCTTCAAGGTATTGGATAAAAAAGAAAAAATACTTTTCTTTTTCTTTTTACTTCTTTTTGCCCTGTCCTCCGCCGGGCTCGCCAAATCCCTGTATCTTACCAAAACATCGGCCGCGCCCGCCCGAGGAGGAAGCGTAGTTGAAGGAATGGTCGGCCAACCCCGGTTTGTAAACCCGGTTTTGGCTTCAAGTGACGTAGACTGGTCTTTGGTTGAGTTGACCTTTTCAGGTCTCATGACCTACAACAAAAAGGGGGACATTGTGTTCGGCCTTGCCGAAGATATTGAAATCAACGAAGAACAAACCATATATACCGTCACCCTTAAAGAAAACCTAAAATGGAGTGACGGAGAGGAAATAACGGCGGAGGATGTTTTGTTCACCTTTGAAACAATTCAGGACTCAGCCTACAAAAGCCCCGCTATCTCAAACTGGGTGGGTGTCGAATGTAAAAAGATGACGGACAGAAAAGTAAGGTTCGAAATTGAAGAGCCATACTACCCTTTTAAAGAACGCCTTGTTTTTAAGATTATTCCCGAACACATCTTTAAAGAAGTTCCTCCGGAAAACTTCGCCTTAACAAGTTACAATTTACAAAAAGCAATAAGCAGCGGACCTTACGAGATAAAAGAGGTAGGCTTCGACAAAGACGGCCAGATAGAACAAGTTAATCTGGTTCCCAACGAAAACTACCACGGAGAAAAACCTTTTATCGAAAACTTCACATTTGAATTTTTTAACAACAAAGAAGATCTTTTCCAAGCAATAAGGGACGGAAATGTCACGGCCGCAGCTCTTTTAGAGCCCCAGGAATTGAAAGAAGTTGAGTCAAAATCACTTCTTACTCACGAAGCTTTGATCCCCCGCTATTTCGGAGTATTTTTAAATGCCGAAACCCAAGAAATTTTTAAAAAAGAAGAGGTTAGAAAAGCTCTTCTTCAAAGCATAGAAAGGCAAAAGATAATAGACCGGGCTTTAATGGGAGAAGGCGTTGAAGTAACCTCTCCCCTGCTTCCAGAAATGTTTGAGGGAATAGAAGAAAGAGAACCAGAAGAAATTGAAAAAACTCCCCGGGAACTTCTTGAAGAAGCCGGCTTGGTAAAGATAAACGGCAAACTGGTTGAAGAAAGAAATGATTTTAACTTTTCCTCCCGCTTGGAAAATGGTAGTGAAGGAGGTGAAGTTGAAGATCTTCAAAAATGCCTCAGCCAGTTTCCAGATATTTACCCCGACCAACAGGCAACCGGCTATTTCGGAGAAAAAACGGAACAAGCCGTCGTACTTTTTCAAGAAAAATACAAAGAAGATATTTTAGACCCCTGGGATGTTGAAGAAGGCACGGGAGTGGTTTCCGAAACCACCCGTAAAAAACTAAATGAGGTTTGCAACAAGACGGAGGAAGAGGCAGCAGTAAAAATAGTATTAAGCACCGTAAATCAGCCTTTCTTGGTTAAAACAAGCCAGGTTTTAAAGGAAGAATGGGAAGAACTCGGTTTTGAAGTTGAAATACAACAGTTTGAGTTTAATGAATTAAACCGGGAGATGATAAAGCCGAGAGACTACGAAATGCTTCTTTTTGGAGAAATGCTCGGTATGATACCCGACCCCTTCCCTTTTTGGCATTCTTCACGAACAAAACAGCCCGGTTTAAACCTCGCTCTTTACGAAAACGAAACCGTAGACGAACTTTTGGAAAAAGCAAGAGGAAGTAAAACCAAAGAAGAATATCTGGAAAATTTAAACAAGTTTCAAGAAGAAATATTAAAAGACTCACCGGCTGTACTTCTTTTCGCTCCCAAATTCCACTACTTAGCCTCAAGTAAAATTAAAGGGATCGAGTTTGGTAAGTTAGCCGGACCTGCCCAAAGATTCCAGGACATTCAAAGCTGGTACATTAAAACAAAAAGAGTTTGGGATTAACGAATTATTAATTTTTCTAAACCATGAATAAAAAACCAAGTGTTCGCAGACTAAAAGAGATGGAAAAGGTTGTCTGGGACAAAGAATTCACCAGAGATCATCCCGAAAAAGAACTCTACAAAGTTTACAGAAACTTGAAAAGCGACAGAAAGTTAAGATACGATGTTACAGAGATAAAAGCTCAGATGCTGGGAGAAGAATTTAACCGCACCAAGGGAAACTGCAACGACCAAGGTTTTCAAGAACTTTATACCGTTTTAAAAGGTGAAGCCATTTTTTATCTTCAAAAGTTCAAAAAAGAAATCGTAAACGATGTTTACGGGGTAAAAAGCCAAGAGGGAGAGTGGGTCATCATCCCTCCGAACTACTGGGTAATAACCATCAATCCCTCCCGGGAAAATATACTAAAAACAGGCAACTGGGTTTCTGAAAAGACACAAAACCAGTACGAAGCTCTGGAAGAAATGGGGGGACCGTGCTACTTTTACACCGAAAAAGGTTGGCAGAAAAACAAAAATTACAAAGAAGTACCTGAATTAAGATTTGAAGAACCTCTTTTGAAAAGACCAGAAAATCTGGGCTTTCTAAGAGCAGGGATCGAATAAAAACAGCCGAGGTGGTGAAACTGGGAAACACGCTAGCTTCAGGGGCTAGTGCCCGCAAGGGCTTGTGGGTTCGAATCCCTCCCTCGGCACCAAGTTCAGCCGGAAGCGGCAAAAATTAAAAGTTGAAACTCTTAAACAATTTTTTGTTTAGAAAACAGCCAATTTTTCCGGCTATCTTTAACATTATTAAATTAACAAAATTAAAAAATGGCAAAAAAAGAAAAGAAACTACAGGTCATTCCTTTGGGCGGGCTGGACGGCATAGGACGAAACATGACGCTTGTGGAATGGGATAA
>CAZTOB010000023.1:0-5045 GCA_964615425.1 uncultured Candidatus Saccharibacteria bacterium
CTTGAGTGATGGATCCGCGTAATCTTCCTGCCTAAGGCGATTAAAAGCAGGAAGATGATTTTAAGAACAGTCATTATCCTAAAATCACTGTTTGCAATGATCTTGGGATAATGCCCCAGAAATGATGTCGTTCCTGGGGCCTGAACCTTACCCTCCGGTCGCGATGGTCCGGAGGAGTTCGCAGATCATTTGGCTGCCACCGAGGACGGCGGCAACCAACGCAATGAACAGGAGGATGGCGATGACATAAATCATCACCACCATCACCCCTGAAAGCCCTTCTGCCTTTGCTGTGAACCTATCTTTTTTCATTTTTTTCTCCCTCCTTTGAAAGAACTCATCCCTGAAACCTCTTTCAGGGCAAAGCTTTTAATTTTTTTGAAATCAAAAGCCCTGCTCTGAAAAATTTAAAGCGGCTCCCACCAATAGGATGAGAGCCGCTTGTCGGTTGTATCAAATGCTTTTTCTCTCTCCTCATCCTGTGACTCAATACTAACATAAAGTTAGTACTTTGTCAAGGGATAAGGGTTGATTATAATCTTGTTAAAACTCTCGGACCCTTTGAAGTAGAAACCACCATGTCTTCAAAATGAGCGGACAAAGAGCCGTCCACGGTGACGAAAGCTTGCCCGTTTTTTTGTTTTACCCGCCAATCTCCGAGGGTAACCATGGGCTCCAAACAAACTACCAACCCCTCCTCTATTTTCACCCCTGTCCCTTTTTCTCCATAATTTAGAATTTCAGGGTCTTCGTGCAAGTTTTTTCCTATGCCGTGCCCGCAAAGAGTTTTCACTACTCCGTAACCTTCTTTTTCTACAAAGTCACCGATGGCGCTTGACACGTCTCCAAATTTGTTTCCGATTTTAAAGTTTTTAATGCCGATTTCCAACGCTTTCCAAGTAACTTCCATCAGTTTTTTTCCTTTTTCCTTTGCCTCACCCACCGGAAAAGTCCTACTCATATCGGCGTGAAAACCATTTTTAAAAAGTCCCAAATCCAAAGAAACAAGGTCCCCTTCCTTTAAAACCTTGTTACCGGGCACACCATGCACCACCTCTTCGTTGAGAGAGACACATAAAGCAGCCGGAAACCCTCGATAACCTTTGAAGCTTGGTTTGGCCTCATAACTAAAGATAAGCTCTTCTGCGAGCTTATCTAAGGCCTTAGCTTTTACTCCCGGTTTTACTTCTTTTTTTAGTTTTTTCAAAATTTGGCTCAAGGCCCGGGCGTTTTCTTTCATTATTTCGATTTCTTTTTCTGTTTTTTTTTTTATCATAAGGTGCTTAAGATTTCTTCATGCACCTGGGCAACTGTTTGCTCCCCGTTTATTCTTTTTGCTTCGAACTCGTTTTTTTTAAGCCAGCTTAAAAGAGGCAGGGTTCTTCTTTTAAAAACCTCATATCTCTCTTTTATTATTTCAGGTTTGTCCAGTTTTCTTTCCTTGAGCTTTGATCCGTCCAAAGGACAAATAGTTAAATGTTTTGTTTCTTTGTGCCACAAAATGGGATGACGGGCTAAAGAACAAATGCGCCGGTGGGAGTTTCTAAATACCGACTCTTCAACTCCGATATCTAGAAAAAAAATATTGATGTTGCTTTTTTCAAAAAGTTTATCTAAAAAGGGCATTATCTTTTTTGTTTCAAAAACAGTACGTGGAGAGCCGGAGAAGATGGGGGCTTTTCCTTGGTTTTTTAATCTTTGAATTTCTTTTTGAAGAAGAGCAACTACAAAAGGAGGATCGCAAAGTTCACCGCTTGCCCATAATTTTTTTTGTTTTTCCACGGAGTACTCTTTTCCTTCAAATTCTACAGTTTCTTTTTTGTCTTCGAATGTTGCTTCAATTAGTTTGCTCGTTTCGATATGTGTTCCTCCAAATTTTTCTTCCAAAAGACGAGCTTGTGTTCCTTTTCCTGATCCCGGAGGTCCTAAAACAATGAAAACTTGTTGGTTTTCTTTCATGTTTAAAGTTCTCTCATTTGTAAATATGAATTTATCTCCTGGTAGGTTTCAAGAATAACACTTACCAAGATGAGAAGAGATGTCCCGCCCACCAAGAATTGAAAGGTTTTAACTCCCGTTATTTCCCCCACCAGGTTGGGAGCTAAAGCGATGGTTGCCAAAAACAAAGCTCCAATGGGCAGGATTCTGTTTAAAACGTAGTTCAGGTAATGAGCGGTGGGCTTACCCGGTCTGTGGCCGGGAACGAACCCTCCCGAGTTTTTCAAGTTCTCAGCTACATTTTCAGGATCAAAAACAATCATGGTGTAAAAGAAGGTGAAAAGAAACACCAGGACGAAATAAAAGACGCTGTAGATTAAAGTGTCTTCACTTAAAGCGCTTACCGTTTTGGCGATTTCCCCTATTTTCCCCCCCGTTCCGACAAAAAAGTTGGCGATCATGCCCGGGAAAGTTAAAAGTGAAAGAGCGAAGATAATGGGCATCACTCCGGCCGGGTTGATGTTTAAGGGAAGGAAGGTTTTTGCTCCGCCGTACATTTTTCTTCCTCTCACTCTTTTAGCATAAGAAACCGGTATTCTTCTTTGAGCCTGCGTTATCAAAACCACGGCGAAGATAATGACAAGGGAAAGAATGAAAAACAAACCGTAGGAAAGAAGGTTTGCTTCCCCTGCAGTTGCTCCGTAGTAAAGTTGAAAGACATTTTGAGGAAAGCGGGCGACAATACCGGCGCTGATTATCATGGAGGTCCCTCTTCCTATCCCCTTCTCGCTTATTATCTCGGAAAACCACATCAAAAGAGCGGTTCCTGCAGCGATGGTTAAAATTGAAGAGGCGAACGTAAAAGGAGTCAATTTCTCTATTACTCCCTGTCTTTGAAAAAGTGCAAGCATTCCGTAGGCTTGAAAACAGGCCAGGGGTATGGTTAACATACGGCCGTATTGGTTGAACTTTTCTTGACCTTCTTCTCCTTTTTCTTTGTACATCTTTTCTAAGGCAGGGAAAATCATACTTAAAAGTTGGAGAATAACGGTGGCGTTAATGAAAGGACCAAGCCCAAGCATGACAACGGACATCTGCTGCATGCTTCCTCCGGTGAAGGCGTTGACCAAGCCCAGTATTTGAAACTGGCTGAAAAAGGCTTTAACCTGGTCGGTGTTGATACCGGGGACAGGAATGTTGGCTAAAATTCTGAAAACAACAAAGATAAGAAGGGTGATAAGAACCCTTTTTCGCAGGGACTTGATTTGAAAAATCTTTACTAATCCCTTAAAGAAGTTTTTGATTTTCTTAATCATTTTTTATCTCTCCTCCTGCTTTTTTAACTTTTTCTTCGGCGCTTTTTGAAAAAGCACACTTTTCAAAGGTGATTTTTTTATTAATCCTGCCCCTTCCCAAGATCTTAACTCCAGGTACCTTCCCCTTTCTTTTTCTAACCAGGTTTTTTTCCAACAGAGTTTCGGGAGTTACTTTTTCATTTTCTTCAAAATGTTTTTGGATCAAACCGACGTTAACTACCTCAGGTTTTGGGCTACCCTTAAAACGGTATCCTCTTTTTTTAGGATATCTTTTAAAGAGGCGTCTTATAACAGGTTGAAGCTTGTGGCCGGCTCTTGCCTTTTGACCCTTCATGCCCCGTCCGGAATAGGTTCCTCTCTTTCCACCCCGCCCCACTCTTTTTTTTCCTTTAGGCTTGTGGTCTGGTTTTAATTCATGTAACTGCATATTACTTTTTCAGTTTTTTGAGTGCTTTTATAGTTGCTTCGGCGATATTCATTTTGCTTTTGGTGCGGCTAAAAACCTTGGAAGATATGTTTTCAATCCCTGACAGGCTGCAAACTGTTCTTACCGGTCCTCCGGCTATAAGTCCTTTTCCTTTTGCTTGAGGCCTGAGCATTAATTTTGCACTGGAAAACTTGGCTTCAACTTCATGTGGGATGGTTCCTTCCTTTATCGGAACTTCTATCATTTTCTTTTCCGCCTTTCTTTTCGCTTTACCGATTGATTGCCCTACATCTTGTCCCTGGGCTGTTGCCACACCAACTTTCCCCTTCTTGTCTCCAACCACCACTACAGCTCGAAATCTAAAACGCCTCCCTCCCGTTGTCATATGAGAGGTGCGGGTGATATGCAGCACTTCAGATTTTAATCCATTTTCTTTTCTTCTTGGCATATTATAATTTAAGTTTTTCTTCTCTTGCTCCTTCGGCAACCGCTTTAACTCTGCCGTGGAATTTGTAACCTGCTCGATCAAAAACCACCCTTTCTACTCCTTTCTTTTTGGCTTTTTTTGCCACCAACCGCCCTACTTTACGGGCTAGTTCAACCTTTCTGTTTTCTTCTTTGATTTCCCTCTCTTTTTTACTAAGATCCATGTCTTTGGCTGCTGCTATCACTTCTCCCACCTCGTCGTTTATGATCTGGGCGTAGATGTGTTTGTTTGATCGAAAAACACAAAGGCGCGGCCTTTCAGCGGTCCCCTTTATCTTTTTTCTAATTCTTTGATGCCTTCTTTTTCTTTTTTCTTGTTTTTGCAACATATTATACTTCAGAACTAATTGCTTTCTTACCAGGTTTAAGCTTTATCTCCTCTCCTTCGTATCTAATTCCCTTTCCGGTATAAGGATCGGGCTTTCTTAAACTTCTTATCTTGGCTGCGGTTTGATTGACTTTGGCTTTGTCGACGCCTTCTATTGTTATAATCTTTCCCTTGACACTTATTTCAACTCCTTCTGGGGGAACAACCTCCACATCGTGACTAAATCCGATTTCCAAGACTAACTTGTTTTTTTCCGTTTTCGCTCTGTATCCGATTCCCTCTAACCTCAGTTTCTTCTCAAATCCTTCGGTTACCCCCTGAATGAAATTATTAATCAGAGATCTTTCAGTCCCCCAGTATTTTTTAACATCTTTTTTTGCCTCTTTTATGGAAAAAACTAAACTACTGTCTTCTTTTTTAATAGAAATTTCCGGTCGAACTTCTCTTTCCAGTTCTCCTTTGGGTCCTTTTACTTTCACTCTTTGTTTTTTGATTTCAACCTCTACGTTTTCGGGAATTTCAATTGGTTTTCTTCCTATATGGCTCATAA
>CAZTOB010000024.1:0-5000 GCA_964615425.1 uncultured Candidatus Saccharibacteria bacterium
TATTAAGCTTACTCATATGGTAACGATTACAAATCTCTTTCGTATAAGAATATCAAAAAATCACCAAGACAAAAACCCACCGAATAGTGAGTTTATCTCCTCGCTAATATTCTAATCTCAAGATAGATCACCGGACACAAACTTATAACACATTTATTAACTCAATAGGTTCGACTTAAACTCCGATTCAACTTGAGCCAATCTTCTAAGGTTTTGAGAAAACAAAGACCACTTTTTTCTCATTAAAAAAGTGTGGCAACTGCCAAATAATTCTGCCTGTGTTCTTTTTAGTCCAGCTAAAATATTATTCCTACCTTCAAAAAATCTTGCAAAATCCAAAGCTCTTTTGGCTCCCAAGGGTAGAGCAAAATATTTAAGGTGATCTGTTTCGCCAGAGGAAAAATCATTTTCTTCGAATCTATTGGCAGCTTTTATTATAGCCTCTTCCCCCGTTATCCAACCATTTTCCTGTGACTTTGCAGCACAACTCTCATAGATCGACTTAAAACCTTCAACAGCTTTTTTATACACCTCTTTTTCTGCCGGATCCTTCACTTTTTTGGGTGAAGTCCAGTAGCGATAATTCTCCTTGCCATAAAATATTTTATTTGAGTTCCAAGCCTTCTTTAGTTGATTGGGAGACAACAAAACACAGGGAAACTTTTCAGGATCGTGCAAACGAAAATCGTCTTCTTTGTAACCGTAAATTAAAACAAAATGATCAGACCCATGAAGAAAATTATAATTAGGATTATAAGTCAAGTAACCCATATCTAAAGGCCCGACCATGATTGGAGAATCGGTCAAATCTTCTTTGATTTGATCAATCGGAGGAGAATTTTCTTTTGAAATAACTCGTTCCTTACAAGAAAAACCTAAAACATGAAAAGCTCTACTAATCTCCTCATCAGGTAGAGCGAAATTAAAGAAAAGTAAATTTTTATCATCCATCCAGAAAGCAGAAAGTCCCACCCCAGTAATAACCTCTATCAAAGAAGGAGAAATCTCTTCCCCAATAGAAGCCAAAAGCATTGAAGCAGAATTGGCGTAGCAATAAGATCCGTTTCCTATATATTTATTCATATATCTACTAATCCCCCCATATAATTAGCTTTATAAACCAACTGTTCTCTTTTTGTTATTTTCTCTTCCCCGGAAAACCTTTTAATATTCCCTCTCCACAGGTTTAGATAAACATAATTATCTTTACTGTATTTTTCAGGCCCCCTAAAAGGATACTCTTCCGGCATTTCTTTTAAAGCTTCTTGTAAAAACTTGTAGATCGGCTCGACATTAATTCCTTTTTCCACCCATCCGTAATAAACCATCATCCTGTCGGGCTTTTTATCATAAAAAACGACCGTTCTTCCCCCATAGGGCTCCCCTCCAAAGAAATTATCTCTCGCCTTCCATTTACCTTTCTCAAAAGAGATGGTTTTTGAACCATCTTCTTCTTTGGCCCACCTCTCCTCTTCGCCACTTGCATACCCAACTTTGTTGAACTCCAATAAAAACCTTTTAAGTCCTTTTTCCATATTCTTTAATTCTATCAAGATTTCAAACAAAACAAAAACCCACCAAATGGTGAGTTTTAACCCTTCACGAGATTTAAACGCTTGGATTGGTTCCCTAGTACGCGACGTTCGAACCTCGCTCAGTCCAAAAATTGGAAGGTAGAAATTATTTGATCCACAGTCCAAAGATAAGATTCTTTTTGATCAAAAACAGTTGCTTCTATTTCACAAATAACAGCATCTCGCTTACTTACATTGTTCGTTTTCTCAAAAAAGAAAATTTTTTTAACTAAGTCTTGCCCTGTATCGATATAAGATAAGCGTGTAGCAGACATTTGATTCACCAAGATATCTTCTTTTTCAAAATCAGAATTCGGTATCATTTTTTTTATCATTTCCTCCCTTCTAGAAACCTCACCTTTGAGGGTTCGGGAGGAAGGAAGATTCAAAGCTCCCGTTGTCCTAATTTTAATGTATTCGCTTTCAATATATATGTTTGCGCCAAACTCCGTAACCCCTTTCCAATCGGGAGGATATTTAATTAAAAACCCTCTTTCCAAGTTTTTATAAGTCTTCCAGTCAGCAACTCTTTCCTTATTTGTTTCTATCTTTTTCATTTCTTTCTTCTCCATTTTCTTGTGCTCTCTCCAAAGAAAAAACATCACAATTAACAAAAAAAGAGAAGCGATGGATAAAATTTTAAAATAAGAGTTTTTTTTCACTGTTAAATTTATTTTAAGATAGCCCTTATTATTCCCATAACAGTCAAAATAATCCCTCCCCAACCAAAAACTGCACTCACTAAAGATTCTCCCCCGACAGATAAGCGTAAAAAACCTACCTTCGTCAAACCAACCATTAGAATCAAAGTGCCGAGCAAGAACAAGCCTACGACAAAATATGTGTTTTTAAGCTTTTTTAAGTCCATTGCTATCGCTCTAATTAAATATCATTGACTAAAAAAATCAAGGTCCTTAATTTTCTTTTTTAGATAAACCAGGTCTTCATTAACTGTTTTCCATATTATCTCCAAATCAACCCCAAAATATTCATGGACAGCTTTATTCCTCATACCAATAATTTCACCCCAAGGAATACTTGAATGTTTTTCTTTAAAGGTTTCGGGGAGGTTATTGACCGCCTCTCCGATAATACTTAAGTTTCTTACGACAGCATCAACAGTTTTCTTGTCTTCGGAAAACTTTTCAAACGTCATCTCCCTCGTGTAATCTTCTATATTTTGAATAGAAGATTTAATATCTTCAAGATACAAGCGAGGTGATCTTTTAGACATATATGGTTTGCTTAAGAACCTCCTTTTTAATAAGTGGCTTCAGAGCATTCTTTGTTACCAGGTCCACCTTTCTTCCCAGTAAATCACTTAAATAATTTTCTAATCTTATAAAATGAAAAAAGCCAACCGGCTTGGAAAACTCAACCAGAATGTCTATATCGCTTTTCTCTTTTGCCTTGCCAGAACTAACCGATCCAAAAATACCTATCTTTTCAACATAATAGGTTTTCTCCAGATCTCTCCTGTGTTCTGATATTGTTTTTTTGATCTGGTCTAGCAAATTCATAGTCTGTTTTAGTTAAACCTATTTTAATTATATCAAAAAAAATAATCAGTCAAAACAAAAACCCATCAAATGGTGAGTTTTTAACCCTTTAAGGAATTTAAACGCTAGGATTGGTGGCCGATGGGATTCGAACCCACGTCGCCAGGATCACAATCTGGTGCTCTGACCAATTGAGCTACGGCCACCATGGTGTCCCCGGCGCGAGTCGAACGCGCAACCTACTGCTTAGAAGGCAGTTGCTCTATCCAGTTGAGCTACGGGGACCCTTGTATTTAAATCTTAAAACAACTACCTAAGTTAGTCAACTGAGGAGCCCTCTTCTTCCAGCGCATTCTCTTCTGGAAAGAAATCGGGATACTCTTTTTCTTTTTCTTCAAACTCTTCATTTTTTCTTTCTTCTATCTCCCCTACAGTTTGTTCTAAAATTTCTTTTTCCAAGTTTAATCTCTTTTCTGGTATGTAATCATTGGGAAAAGAGTATTGATAAAAAACCAAGACTCCAATCACAATTTCCAAAGCAAAACCAACAAAAAATACCCAAAAAGCATTGGAGGCTAAAAAATCAGGTGTTTTTTTAGCTTTTCTCACTATCGATTTCCCAAACTTTTCTAAATCCTCTTTTTTAAAGCTGGTTTTAATCTTCATATCCTAAAATTTGAATTTTTAAATCCATTCTCGCTCCTTCCTCCCGTTCACCTCTTCCCGGCCGCTCCTTATCAACGCTTGAAATAGAAAACTCTTCAATAGATAAAAGATAATGACTTTTCTCCACCCTATCAAGAAAAGCCAGGCAATCCTGTTCTTCGCCCCAACCGGTTATTCTTATCCCCAAAGGCGTAAAAAAAGAATCTTTGTTTTCTTCTGGAGAAGAAAGTAAAGAAACATTAACTTCTACTTCATGATAAGAAGCCGCTTCTTCCACGAACTCTATAAAACCAACCGGCATATCGGGATTAACCAAAACGGACTCTAATTCCTGTAAGTAATTTTCCAATTCGTCTTCTCTTTCGCGCCAGTAACTAAGCTCCCGGTTTTTACGGATCATTTCTTTAAGATCTCTCTGGGTTGAAGAAAGTTTTTTGGAACTTCTTTTTATTTCATTAAAAAAAGGAAAAGCAATTATTAAAAAACCGATAACAACAAAAATGGAAAGCGAGGAAAGAACGATTATCATTTTTTTCTTATCCTTCATTTTTCTCCCACTTAAAACTTACTTGAAAATCAATATCTTGAGATTCAACCCAATTGGAAGGAGGAATCTCCACCTCTTTAAAGCCCTCTTTTAAAACATCTCTAAAGGAAAGAAGATCCCCGCGTGTTTTTGCAACTCCTCGCAGCCGGATAGAGTTAGATTCTTCTTCTGCCACGTATCTTACCTCCTTTAACGTTATCCCTTCCGGAATTTCTTCGCGAAGATCTTGCAAAAAGGAAACTATTTCTTCTCTTCCCTGATAAGATTCAAGAGTCGCTTTAGAAACCTTTTTGTAAAAATCCGTTTTTCTTTCTATATTTTTTTGCTTTGAAGAGGTAAACTCTTTTTTGGTCTGTTTCAAAAGCTCTTCCTCGAAAGAAACCCTGGCCTGCAAGTCAACCTTAATGGCAAAAAGAATAAGGGATATGCTTATCAACCAGAAAAAGCATATTACAAGCAAAACCAAACCTTTCTTCAGGTTTTTCAATGTTTCTAGTCTTCTTTTTTCTTCCGGAGGTAAAAGATTAATCATTTTATCTTCCAATTAACACCTCTTAAGGCTAAACCGACGGCGGTTGCAAACTCTATTTTTTCGTCCAGTTGTTTTCCCTTTTCTCCGCCCGTATTTATAAGGGAGTCGGCTTTTTCCACCTTAATTCCAAGCTCTTCTTCTAAAAAATCATCCAACCCCTTCAATCTTGACCCGCCTCCGCA
>CAZTOB010000025.1:0-3977 GCA_964615425.1 uncultured Candidatus Saccharibacteria bacterium
TCTGCCGCTTAGAAGCTCAACGCGACTCATTTGCAGTATAGCAATAAAAGGGTTAGTTGTCAACCTAAGCTTAAGATCTTTACAAGATAAGATCAAAAACCTTGCTTTTCTCTTACCATACCTTTTTGTTCCTAAAAATCCGGCGGATTGATTTAATTTTAAAAGAAGTTCTGGCAGGTTGCAAAAAACTGTGAAAAACAATTAAAAATTGGGGGTGATCCGCCTGGCAGCGGGAAATTCTAAAAATTAAATTCCCAAATTCTAAATTTTAATCCCTGAGGTTGCCTATTATCATCATCCTTTTTCTTTCTCTATTTTTTATCAAACCCGCCTTTTTCTACTAAGTTCAAGAATTGGCTTTCTTCTTATTCTTCAAAAGAAAAAGAAGAATAATAAAGAAAAATAATAAAAAGAGAAAACAAGTGTATGAGTTTTTCAACAAGGTCAAAAAGGTAGGGGAATAAGGCTGAGATTGTTTTTCTCCTAGAACCTCAAGAGTTCCTTCGATTTTTTTAATTTCTTGAGTCTTGTAGTTATAAACACGAATAGTTAGGTTGTAAACACCGGGCTCTTCAGGGCTAAATATCTCTCCAGTATAAATTGTTTTAAAGTCATTAACCCTGAGCAGAAAAGAAAAACTTTTTTGATCCTTTTCAAGCGTCACCATTATCGTCTTAAGATTCTCGGGAAGTTTATCATAATCAATAGACACACTCATCACCTCGTCGTTTAAGACACTTATTTCCCCGTTTTCGAGAAGAATCTTTTCCCCGGATTGTTCAAAAACAAAGTCGTTCAATTCAATTTCCTTGATTTTTTGAGGTGGTGGAGGAGGGGGCTCAACATCGTCTGGAGGAGGGCCAACATCGTCTGGAGGAGGCTCCTCAACAAAACTATCAAAAAGCTTGTACGTAGTTGCCCCGGAAGAATAATTTCCTGCCTCATCATATGAAAAAACGGTGTAATAATAAGTTGTGCCGCTTGTTACATCCTTATCTATAAAAAAAGAAGCATCACCCTTAAAAACTTCCTCCCCTTCCCAGGGGAAAATAGGGAAAAAATCAGTGGATCTCATAACTTTAACTCCCGCAAAATCACTACTTTCGGGATTTTTCCATTTTATCTCAATCGCCTTTTCTTTTAAAAAAGATTCCAAAGATTTAACGTTTGGAGGGGGCGTCATGTCTAAAATAATCGAATCCTGAACAACCCTGGAAACACCGCCTTGTTCGCTTCTGAATTTTACATATACGTTTTTTTCTCCTTCTCCGGAAGACAAAACCCACTCTTTGTTGGAGCTATACTTCTCCCAGGAAACACCTTCGAAGTTTAATTCGTTGCTTACAGCCATCTGGTAAGCCCCTTCCGCCGAAAGAGAAAGAGTGACTTTTTTTTCTCGCGTGTAATATGCTTCTTCGTTGATAGAAACGAAGTTCGCCTCCGGTTTTTCAGGAAAAATAAAGCCGCCCCCCCCGCCTTCTTCTTCCTCTTCCAAAGTAGTGACCGAGACAGGATCACTTTGTTCTGATTCGACTCCGGAACCCCCGACAGTACTAACCGTATAAGAATAAGTTGTCTCCGGAGTTAAACCCGTATCCGAGTAAGAAGAACTTGAAGTAAAGCCCAGGAGCTCCCCCCCTCTGTACACGTTGTAACCGCCTGCTCCCGGAACGGAGTCCCAACTTAATGATACTTTGTAAGCACTTTCAGCCGTAGCGCTAAGCCCTGAGGGCGAGTTAGGCGTAACCGAAACTTCTGTTTCGCTTTCGTTTTCGCCAAAACAAAAAAGGGGAAGAAAAAAACTTCCTCCCCAAAGAGAAAACAAAAAAAGAAGAATTAAAACCTTCTCACCGAGACTTTTTTTTTAAGCTGAATTCTCATTCTTTTTTCGAACCTCCAATTTCAATGTTTATCTTAACCCCGTTCTTAATAACCTTAAACCAAACGAAGACAACCAGGACTAATAACGAAGCTCCGAGCACAATATATTCTTTATTCTCTAAAACAAACGCCATCGCTTTTTCCCAAAAAGTCGGTTGTCTTTCTTTCACTTTAAAGATAAGGGTTCCTTCTCTTAAGGTTTTGCCACCTTTAAAAATCTCAAAATCTCCTTGATATTCATTTATTTCAAGATTAGCAGGCAGTTCAGCTACAATTTCTTTCGTTTCAAAAGCAGGTACTGAATCCATCTCACTCGTTTCCGTAGTAGCAATTACTTTATCATGATAACGATCGAAAACTTCAAACTTAACCTTGTCCGGCCTCGTTGCAACATTTCCCGTATTTTCAATTCTCATCGCAAACTCTATGGGCCTTCCTTCCACCGCTTTCTTGACCCTTACCCCCCGCATAATCATTCCTTCTACTTCTTGGTCGGTCACTTCGATGTCAAAATTAATCGCCGCTGCCAGCACCACAGAAACCCCCGACTCATCAGCCTTATCGGCAGGCACAGCGCTGACTTTAATCTGGCCAGTATAATTCCCGAGTGAAGCATCGGAAGGAACATCCACTTGAACAGTCATCGGAACACTGTTCTCGCCTTTCGGAAGAGGAAACCTTTCCCCTTCTTTTATAGAAACCCACTCTACAGACTCGTCAAAAAACTTGTACTCAACTTCAGCCATAAGGTCGGAATTAGGATTTCCCCGTGAAAGATGAATCACTTTTTCGTAATAGGAACCGGGAAGAAGATGATCGTTTTCCACCTTCGGCGGACTTACCCCGAAACCCGCCCAACAAAAAGAAGCCGTTGTCAAAGAAAACAAAAGAAATATTAGCAGTCCTCCTGTCTTTAATTTAAACTTCATATTAAATTAAAAGGTTATTGAGAAACAGCCGTGTAGGTGTTGGTACCCGAATAATCTGCGTGATCCGGAGTTCCTGCAGGTACCTCAAGACCCCAATAAACGATATCGGCTGAATTACTAGGAGAGTTATCAGTCGGTTTTGAAAGGTCAACCAACAAACTTTTATCCCCACTTCCAAGAGTCGTAGACAGCTCAGCATAAGTTCCCGAAGTAAGATCATATTTCTGCTGAGCTACTGCAATAGAATCACTCCCGCTTGTCATGTCAGTACCCTTGATACTCGAGTGTATAGCCACGTTGCCGTGGTTTGTAACATCCGAAGAAACAGTGCTGTCATCAGAAGGATTAAGAGTCCCGTAACCTATACTGCCTGGTACATTAATAGCAAGTAAAGAATTAACCGCTCTTGTCGGACTATCATCAGTGCCGGTAGCGTTATTACTATCAGTCACAGTCACTGTTGCCAACCAGTTATCAGGATTGGCGTGAAACCACAAACCAGTAGAGCAAGAGGCGGTAGCCGAAGTATCACCCCCGTCCGTACAATCACTCACATCACAACTAATGTTAAAATAACATGTGTTGTCATTGGAAGTATCACAACTTTCTCCACTAACGTAGATATTCGCTGAAACTCCGGTAATATCAGTGCAAGTATTATTATCTGAAACATCAGCCGCTACACTAACATCCTTTGTACTGCCGGAAGAAAGATCGATATCGGCCGCTCCATTTAAAACTACGTTGGAAGCAGTGGGCGCTACATTCCCTACCTCAGCAGTTGTTTCTGATTCCGTGCCAGCAACCGCGTAATTGGGCCCGAACTCAGAAAGACGAAAAGAAAGAGCTTTTCGTTCTAATTCTTCCTTTCCCAAATTGAAACCGAACCCACCTAAGGTAAACCCTAAAATAAAGATGGCTACCGTAACTTTTAATAATATTTTGTGTCTTCTTTGATGCATATTTATCTGGTTTTTAATTTATATACTTATATTTGACCTATATACTTATATTTGACCTATATACTTATATTTTCTCTATTATATCATAAAAATTTTTGTCAACCTAAGCTTAAGATCTTTACAAGATAAGATCAAATATTTTCTGTATTATATCATAAAAATTTTTGTCAACCTAAGCTTAAGATCTTTACAAGATAAGATCAAA
>CAZTOB010000026.1:0-3329 GCA_964615425.1 uncultured Candidatus Saccharibacteria bacterium
GTAAAAAAGAATCTTTGGTCCTAATATGCCGACCTCTTCCTTTTCCTCTCCATAAGAAACCAGAATATTCAAAAAGTCCGGAGTCACCACCGTATCGTTGTTTAGAAGCAGCACGTAGTCTGTGCCCTGACTGAGGGCATGCCGCATACCTTGGTTGTTTCCTTCTGCAAACCCTTTGTTCTCCTTGTTCTCAATCAGGTGAATGCCCGGATATCCTTCTTTTATCCTTTCGCCTTCATTGTTTTTTGATCCATTGTCAACTAAAATTATGTCGTAGTTCGGATAATTAATTTTTTCAAGAGATTTCAGGCACTCCAAAGTATCTGAGACTCCGTTCCAGTTTAAAATAATGATGTAAACCTTAGGGACCATAACTTTTTTCTTATTAGTTGTTCCTTGCCTTAACATGTTTTTTGGTTTTCAAAAAATAAGTAAGGACCAGAGAGCCGAGCAGGCCAGTGTTTACTTCCAAGCCTGCACCCAAAAGAACCTGACCAAAGGTCTGGTGGAAAAAAGGTAACAATATCCGCCTTGAGTTTTTAATTGTCTTTATTATCCCGCGGGTCGGCAAAGATTGCCCAAGGACTTGAAAATGGTTTCCTGTTATGTAAGAAGTCTCGACCTGCTCTACACTTGAGAAGCCGGCCATGAGGTTGTGGCAATATCTTTCCACACCTCCTTTGTAATCGCGGAAGAAATAAGGATGAAGTATTAAAGTCTTCATAGGCGATTTGGAGACAAGTTTAGGCCTTTTTCGTCCGTATCCTCAGCAGTTGAAAGATCCAGACATCCCAATATATAACAAGCCATGTCTTTTATGCCCACCTCTTGAAAACTCTTTTCTCTATCTTTTTCAAAAATTACAATACCCTTTTTAACATGAGTACCGGTCGAGTCTTTTTGAGGATCAACATCTCTGAATAATTTAGTTTCCCTTAAAAGCAGGTTTGTCTTAAAAGAATATCCTTTTTCTGGCTGAATAATAAGGTCGGGGAGAGTTTTAAGACAAGGGCCTTCAAAAACCTCTTCTTTGCGCCAAACATTTTTGATCACTCTTTTGTCATTTTTGGAATCTTCCAAGCCTTCAAGCTTTTCTTTTATTTCTTCCTTTAATTTTCCATCTTTAACATAAACATTGCCGTAGATTGACCCCGGCCCCATAAAGGCTTTGGATTTTTCCCAGTTTATAAAATCATTTCCGAAAGAAAAGAGTTTTTTCCTCAAACCCTTGTTTCTTAAAACCAAACCTTCTATTATCTTTTCTTCCAGGTTAAAAATGTCAAATTTCCGAGCAATATTTATAAACCTCTTAAAGAAGTACTTATGAGAAAGAGCAAGGTAACCTTCTTTTTTCAAAAAGATATTTAAGTTTATTAATCTTTTTATCCTTTTAAACCCATGATCTGATAAGATAATGATTCCCGCATCACTTCCTGCAAGCTCAACTAACTTTCCTATTTCCCTGTCACAAAAATTATAAAACCTGACTATCTCTTTTCTTTCTTTTTTAGTTTTTTCATCATCAAAATCTAAATAATGAAAGAAGGCGTGTTGGATAGTGTCCATTACTTGATTATGAATCATAAAAAGATCCCATTCTTTATTTTCAAGAAAATGTTTCGCCAAATCATATCTTTTCCTTTCAACCTCAATGAGTCTATTAACTGCCTCACTTAAAGTATTGTTTTCTCTTACTTCAAGGCCGCTGGCCGATACCTCGTAATCAAACCTTTTCACTTCCTCATAAATTTCCTCAGGATAGACAAAACGAGGTGAGCAGGTTCCGGAAAGAGGCCCTCCTACTTGAATCCAACCTGGGACCTCTTTTGGAGGGTAGGTAAGAGGAACGTTAATCGTTATTACCTTTTTCCCTGCTTTTGCCGCTTTTTCCCAAATGGTTTCTTCTTTTAAAAAACCGGAGTCGACAAGATCAAGTTCTTTTGTCCCGGGATCCAAAAATGAGAAATCATAAATACCGTGTTCGCCCGGTCCAACTCCGGTCTGAAAGGTTGACCAGGCCGGCGCAGTAACGGGAGGAATGGTTGATTTTAAAACCGCTCTTTTTCCTTTTTTAATAAACTTCTCAAGATTTGGCATATGCCCCCCTTCAATCAAGGGATCTAAAACATCCCAGGTGGCACCATCAAGTCCGATTATTAAAACCTTCTTCTTCATCTTTAAAAATAACCTAAACTTCTAAGTCTTTTCATCGCGGCTTCCTTGTCCTGATCCCTTCCCGAACGCTCCGAACCTTTGGACTTTTTTGTAAAAGGTTTTTCTCCCAAGGAGCGATAACCCTCGTCATATAGTTTGCAATAGGGGACACCTCTTTCTTTGGTAAAGTCCCACACCTCCTCTTCGCTCCAGTTTAAAATAGGGTGGGCCCTTTTTATACCCCCACGCCTTTCAAGTTTGCTAGCCTTAGCTCTTACCGGGTGTTCATCACGCCTTATTCCAACAAATAAAAGATCGAATCCGTGCTTTTCTTGAGCTTTTTTTAAGGCCTTTATCTTGTTTTCCCTCGCCTGCCTGGCGTTTTCCGCCTCGTATCTTTCCCCGTAAACCTCAACGTCCCACTCCCGGGCCCACTTTTCAACAAAGTCATAAACCTCGGGAAACTCAACACCTGAGTCTAAAAACACAGCCGGAAGAGACTCTCCCAAAGCCTCGCGAACCAACCACAAAACAAGGGTGGAGTCTTTACCGCCTGTCCAGGCGACAAAAGTCTTCTGAGCTTTTTCCGCCTGGTTTTTTATAAAGTCTTTGGCGCTTTTTTCTTTTGAAAACTTAAACATGAAATAAGAAACTCTTTTTTTCATTTTAACACATTATCCTTGATTTCTTTATCTGTAAATTTAAAATGAAGAAAAATAAAAAGGAATATAAATACACCTTGGGCCAGTCCATTTTAAATTTGTCCTGGCAGTGTTTAGACAAGGTGGTTTTAGCAAACGCACTGCCCAACAAAGAAAAACCGCCGGTCATAAGAGAAGCTTCAGCCACTTTTGACCAGCTGAAATTAAGACTGCGTATGGCCCATGAGCTAAAACTAATTTCCCACAAAAGATACGCCCATATAATCAAACAAAACGAGGAAATCGGCAGGATGCTTTCCGGGTGGCTGAAGTGGGCGAAAAAGCAATAGAGGTAATCCGCTGGGAGGCAGAATTTTCTGCCTCCCACAGGTTAAAATCAAGTCCCTGAGGCAACGGACTGAAAAGCCGTTGTCCTTATCGTTGTTGTTGCGGTTGACGTCCGTATTGTTATAGTTCACGTTCCGGTTCCAAGCATTGCTGGAATCGTACTGTGTAGACGACCACAAGTTGGCG
>CAZTOB010000027.1:0-3212 GCA_964615425.1 uncultured Candidatus Saccharibacteria bacterium
TTGCAATTGACGTGGAAGGTGTTGAGTTTAAGGTTTTTATCAGTGAGGCGGTCCCTATCCTTGATTACTTACCGGAAGACGCTTCGCCTAAAGTAGACTAGCGGGATTAGTTCAGCGGTAGAACGTCAGCTTCCCATGCTGAAGACGCCGGTTCGAGTCCGGTATCCCGCTCCATTCTGCCGATGTAGCTCAGTTGGCAAGAGCAACGCATTCGTAACGCGTAGGTCGGCGGTTCGAATCCGCCCATCGGCTCATCTTACATCTCCCGGTTTTCCGGGACTTTTCTTTTTGTTTTTAATATGTTAAATTAAGTTTAAGAAGATGAAAGATTTAAAAGAAAAAGTTGAAAAATTAAAGAAAGAAGCGCTCCGTTTGGAGCGCTGGGTTTGACTTGGGTGAAAAGAAAAAAAGTCTCAGAAAACTGGAAAAAGAAGCTCAGCAGCCCGATTTTTGGGAGAACAACAAAAGAGCTAGGAAGGTGAACAAGAAGATTTCTGCTCTCCGGGAGGAGATCTCTTCTTTTGGCGAAATTAAAAAATCTTTGAAAGAAGCAGACTCCTTTTTAGAGATAGCGGAAAAAGGGGGGAGCCTGGAAGAAGAGTTGACGTATAAAGTTAATGCTTTGGAGGAAAGAATCGGTGACCTATCTCTTAAGACCTATCTTGATGGAAAGTATGACGATAAAGACGCGGTTTTGCAGATAATAGCGGGGGCGGGGGGAAGAGAAGCAGAGGATTGGGCAGCGATGCTTCGGGAGATGTACGTTAAGTACGCCGAGAATAAAAATTGGGGAGTGAGGATTTTGGAAGAGTCGTTGGGTGAAAGAGGAGGGCCGGATGGAAGGCGGGGTATAAAGTCGGTGACTATGGAAATTTCGGGTGATTATGCCTTCGGTTATTTAAAAAAAGAGGCCGGGGTGCATCGTTTGGTAAGAATTTCTCCCTTTTCTCCGCAAAGCCTGAGGCACACTTCCTTCTGTCAAGTAGTTGTTTTTCCAAAGTTTGATGACTTGAAAGACGTTGATGTTAAAGTGGACGAAGATGATTTGAAGATAGATTCCTACCGGGCCGGTGGACCGGGAGGGCAATACACCAACAAGACGGAGACTGCCGTAAGGGTGACCCACCTTCCCACCGGCACCAAGGTGAGTTGTCAGGCGGAAAGATCGCAGGCTAAAAACAAGGAAAGGGCCCTCAGTATGCTTTATGCCAAGCTTTATCAGAAGGAAAGAAAGAAAAGAGAAGAAAACATCCAGGAGATAAAAGGATCTGTTGATCCCGCCTGGGGCAGGCAGATAAGAAGCTACGTGATGCAGCCCTATCAAATGGTGAAGGATTTAAGGACGGAGGTGGAGTCGGGAGATCCAGAAAGTGTTTTAGACGGTGAGTTGGATGATTTTATTAAAGCGGAGGTGAGATACAAGGAAGAAGATGCTTAAGTTCAAAAATGTTACAAAGGTTTATCCTCCTGATACGGTAGCTCTGCGGAACGTCTCTTTAGAGATCAAAGAAAGGGATTTTCTTATCATTGCCGGTCGTTCCGGGGCGGGCAAGACTACGTTTTTGAAATTGATACTGGCTATGGAGAAACCGACCAAGGGAAGGGTAATTTTAAAAGGAAAAGACGTTCATCGTCTTTCCAGAAGCGAAATTCCCAGTTTGAGAAGGAACATCGGGGCTGTCTTTCAAGACTACAAACTTCTTCCTTCCAAAACACTTTATGAAAATGTGGAATTCGTTTTAAAAGCCATCGGAGCCGCTGACGAGGAAATAGAGAAAAACGTGCCCAAGATTTTAAAAATAGTTGGATTGGAAGGAAAGGAGGATAAGTTCCCGCGGGAGCTTTCAGCGGGGGAAAAACAAAGAGCCGGGATTGCCAGAGCTTTGATTCACAGGCCGAGAATTATTTTAGCCGACGAGCCGACCGGGAATCTTGATCCGGCTAACACGATGGAGATAGTAGGTCTTTTGAAAAAGATCAATGAGTTGGGCACCACCGTCATTTTAGCTACTCACGGTCGGGATATTATTAAAAACCTTCGGGAAAGAACCATTCTTTTGAAAAAAGGGGAGATAACGATGGATTCTAAGAAGGGAAAGATTTTACTTTAAAATATGATACTTTTACTTAAAAGAATTATTCGTCAGGGTTGTAAAGACTGCAAAAGGCATTTCAATTTCTTTTTGGGGAGCTTTTTTGTTTTGACTTTAACCTCTTTTTTGGTTGGTTCTCTTTTCCTTTCCAAAAACGTGATAAACTTTTTGGTGATAGAAGCGGAAAACAAAGCTGATATCTGTGTTTATTTCCAAGAAGACAGCCGGGACCAGGAGATAGACGACTTGAAAAACGAAGTTGCCGGGTTAGAAGGAGTAAAGGAGGTTGATTTTAAATCCAAAGAAGAAGTTTTGGAAGAGTTCCGTGCCAGACACGAAGAAGACCAGGTGGTTCTTGAGTCCTTAGCCGAGGTGGGGGCCAACCCCTTTCTGGCTTCCTTAAGCATTAGAGCGGACGACATTACTTCTTTTGAAGGAGTAAGTGAGTTTTTAAAGTCGGGGCGTTTTGACGGGATTATAGAGAAGGTGGATTATCATCAAAGAAAGCCTGTTTTGGAAAAAATATTTGACCTGGCTTCTTTTGTAAGGCAGGCGGGAGCTTTGCTTCTGGTAGTCTTTATTTCCGCTGCTGCGCTTGTAAGTTTTAATACCATCCGGCTGGCGATAAAGGAAAGAAAAGACGAGGTAGAGATAATGCATCTTGTGGGAGCTACAAGAGGATTTATAACAGGTCCTTTCTTGGTTCACGCTTTCTTGGTGGGGGCAGCTTCTTTTGCAGCTTCCTTTTTAGTTTTAGCCGCCGCTTCTTATTTCCTCACTCCCAAAATTTCTACCTTTTTCCCGGGTCTTAGGATATTTACCTTTTTTCAAGGCAACTTAAGAGAAATACTTCTAGCGCAGCTGGGGGCCAGTTTAAGCCTTAGTATTATACCGAGTGTGGCGGCCATCCAGAAATATTTGAGAGTTTAAGTATTTTGATTCCGGGGTCGTCTAATGGTAGGACGCAAGTTTCTGGCACTTGAAATCTTGGTTCGAGTCCAAGCCCCGGAGCACAGTTGAAGATACGGACTTTTCTTGTTGAGGGGGGAGGGGGAGCACCCCAAGCCCGCTGGGAAATTTTGACCTGCCTTGAGAATTCAAGGCAGGTTCCTTTTTTAA
>CAZTOB010000028.1:0-3181 GCA_964615425.1 uncultured Candidatus Saccharibacteria bacterium
TATCGACGGCGATGGCATCCCCAACGGACAGGACAGCGATATCGACGGTGATGGGTCCTCAGAAAGAGTCCGTTACTTTTTAGGAGGAAGCGGAAGCAAGTCGAGCCAGAAGCAGTGTGTTTCTTTTGATGATGGTGGAAGCTGCTCTGTTTCTTTTTCCGATTTTTTAAACGGTGATTTGGAAGATGCGGAGGTAAAGGTTGACGTGGAAGGAGACTTGGGGTGGAGTGTGGAGAACGTTGATATTTATGCCGATGGTGAATTTTTGGGGACCTTGTGTTCTGCGGGTTGTTCGGACTGCGCCGGTCATTGGCAGGGAACGCAAACTTACGATGTTGCCTCTTTAGCTCAAGACGGGGAAATAGTTTTTGAAGCTGACGCTTCCTGGTGGGTTAATGATTTCTGTGACTGGGAGGAGGAAAATCATTCTTTCAAGGCTCGGTTTGATTTGATGTGGCAGGAGAGCTTGGAAGGAGACGGCAGTTTCAAAAAAGGGGTAACAAATTCTACGGGCCATCCTCCAACTTATAATCTGGAAGATGAAAAGATTATAACTCTCAGCCGTTTCATACGGAATCAGCCCCCCATTTTTAGATATCACGACCAGGACGGTAATTTAATAGAGGAGTACCCTGCCCGTTTGAAAGACACCCGGGTTATGGAGTTGTATTTACAAGTAGATGTTTTGCCCGAAGTAAAACCGGACCCTTTCGATTTAAAAACAAAAATATATCTTAGAAACTTGAAATGGCTTTATGAAATGGAATAAAGATTCAAAAGGTATGATGACCACCTACACGCTTGTTTTTGCAAGTATATTCCTGATTTTGATCGGAGGTTTGTTTAGCTTCATATTGTTTCAGCTTAAAAGAGGCGAAGAGAGGAAGGTCTGGAACCAAGCACTTTTTACCGCTGAGTCAGGAGCGGGCCGCTATCTTTGGTGTTTAAACAATGAAGTTCAAGAAGAGTGCTCCCCGGATCAAAGCTTTTATGATTTGGAAGGGAATGTTTTGGGCAGTTTTTCTCTTACGGTGGATAAAAAAGAAAGCTGCAGCCAGGTTCTCGGATACGATGTGGTTTCGGAAGGTTTTTCAAATGAGTCTTCTGATCCTTTGCGGACCGTCGGTGTTTCTTTCGGAAAAATATCGGTGGCTAAATATGCTTATCTTTTAAACAGTAATGTTTGGGCGGGGGCGGATAGGGAGATAAGAGGTTTTTATCACTCTAACGGTGGAATTAGAATGGACGGGGAGAATCAGTCTCTTGTTACCTCAGCTCAAGAGGACTGGCTTTGTACTTCTTCTTTCGGCTGCTCTTATTACGACTGTCCAGATGACTGCGAGCGGGAAGGATCCTCCTGTCGTTGTCCCGGAGTTTTTACCACTACCAACAATGCTCAGGTTGATCTCTTTAGTTACCCGATTTCTTATTTTGATTTCGATAAGATCACCATTGATCTGGCCGAGATCAAAGACATAGCCTCAGTTAATCCTGAAGAACAGTATTGGCCTCCTGTCTCTGACATTGATTCTTCGGGAGAAGGGTATCATTTGAAGATGAAAAGCGACGGCGCAATGGAAATTTGGATTATAGATGAATTGGGTTACGACTGGGCTTACAGCGAGGAGAAGGGGGAGCACCTGGACCGTCGTTCTATAAACAGCGAGTATTTGTATAAAACAGTTTATCTTCCTGAAAGCTGCCCCTTGATGTTTATAGAAGACGACTTATGGGTGGACGGGACGGTCAAGGGTAGGCCGACCGTTGCTTCGGCTGATCTTAGCCCTTCTCCGAAAGAGACTGAAGTGACTTTGGTTTCGGATATAGAGTATGCTGGTCTGGACGGAAGCGATGCCTTCGGGCTCATTTCAGAAGGCAGCGTTTTGATCTCTCCCGACTCCCCGGAGAATTTATCTTTGAAGGGGGTTTTCGTAGCTCAAAAAGGACATTTCGGCCGCCACAATTATCCTTTCAACATTAAGGACACGCTTGAGATTTACGGGTCGGTTGTAAGTAACGGCCGGGTGGGAACACAGTGGACAACGGGAAGTAGCACTATTTCCGGCTATAAAGAGAGGAAAAATTATACTGATCCCTACCTGATTTATAATCCGCCTTCTTTCATTCCCAAGGTTTCAAGCAATTTTAAACTTTTCGATTGGAAAGAATTAGAGTAAAATGAATTAAGGAATTATGTTAGAATTTTTATCTTTAAAAGAAGAAGCGTTCGGATTGGATATTTCTGATTTTTCTTTCAAGATCTTTAAGTTTGAAAGAAAGAAAAGAAATGATTTTAGGATAGCTTCCTGGGGAAGTTTTGTCTGGCAAGACGAAAATGTTATTTCCGATGGGAAGATTCAAAAACCCGACGTGGTTTCAGAAAGGATAAAAAATTCCTTGTCGAAAGTAAAAGGGAAATCTTTAAAAACTAAAAAAGTCGTTGTTTCTTTACCGGAGGAGATGGCTTTTATGCAGGTTATCCAAATGCCCAGGATGGAAAAAGAAGATTTGAAGAAAGCGGTAATGTTTGAAGCTGAAAATTATATACCCATGTCCAGAGAAAAAGTTTATCTAGACTTTAAAGTTGTGAAGCCCGTTGTAGACAGTCTGGATCACAAAGACATTCTCATCTCCGCTTTTCCTAAAAAAACTGCGGATTCTTACTTTTCTGTCTTGAAAAAAGCAGGCTTGCAGCCGGTCGCTTTTGAGCTTGAGCCTCAGTCGATAGCCCGCTCTTTAATAAAAGACGGTCTGTTTCCGGGAAGAGTTTTGATAATGGACATAGGGAGATCAAGAACAAAATTCATAGTTTTCGCCGGGCGCGACGTTCGTTTCATTTCTTCTATCGGTTTGGCGGGAGATATTTTTACCCAATCGATTATAAGACATTTCGATGTTTCCCCGGAAAAAGCGGAAGAGATAAAAAGAAAGAGAGGTCTTAGCAGAAAAACGAAGATAGAAATAAATGACGGCAACAAACAAGAAGAAGGAGCGGTTTTTGAAGCTTTAATTCCTTCCGTTACTGATTTAATGGAGCAAATTAAAAAAACTATTGATTATTATTCTACTCACGCCTCTCATGAACATCTTCCTGCCGGGAAGAATAAAATAGAGAAAATACTTTTATGCGGAGGCGGGTCAAGATTGAAGGGGTTGGATGATTTTTTAGAAGAAGAGCTTG
>CAZTOB010000029.1:0-2894 GCA_964615425.1 uncultured Candidatus Saccharibacteria bacterium
CTGCTGATTCTGATTCGTCGATAAAGAATTTATAAAGCTGGGCGTCAAAGTCGCCGTCGGAAGAAGCGTTGGCTGATTCCCAGCGGGTGGAATTGTCGGATTCAATGTTTCCGTAATCTGTGTCGGTTGCTTCGCTGGTTCCGGTATCATCCGGCCCGGTGAAAATGGTGGCTCCGGAGTCTTCATAGGCAAAGTAGTCATCTGTCGACCTAGTAACATCAACAAAGTTGTAGGTTGTTACAGTGGGGCTGTTGTAGGCATAAGCTGTTTCCCCCCCAAATTCAAAACGTAAGGTATGAGGCGCAGCAACGTTAACCAGATGGGTCACCTGCCCCACCTCACTACAATTCCAGCCCCCGTAAAAGACAACGTCTCCTTCCAAAATTTCCGGACTTCTTTCTTCTTCTCCACACTTTAAACTCACAAAGTCAATGTCATCTATAGTCGCCTGATCATCAGGGATTATCCTTAAATCAGCCCTGCCTTCGGTCTCAAAATCCACTTTCCATTCGTCACCGGCTTGAGGGTGAGAGTGAACCGTCAAAACCTTTATTCCTGTCCCGTAAACGGGATCGATGGTTTTTGAAGATCCAGCGGGTAAATAAACGTTCAGGGAAAGTAAAAGAAGGTTCTTCTCTTCTTTTTTAACCCCCCAAAGCTCAGGGTTAAATTCTTGGGGCACATCTTTAAAATCGTAAAAGGATCTCTGGGTATCGGTTTTGAAATAAACTCTGTCCGGATCCTGAAACCTTTGAGGAAGGTTGGTTAAATCAACTTCTTGGCCGTTCCAGGTCAAGCTACCTCCTCCGATCTCCTGTTCTATTAAAAAGGAAAGATTTAAATCCCTTTCACTTTTATTTTTCAAAGTAATGGTTTGTTTTATTCCGGATTCAGCTTCCGCAAGAGAAACTTTTTCGTAACGACTTTCCATTATTATGTTTTTAAAATCAACTTTGGTTTCAACACCTCTCGAATTATCTACCTCTTTAACCAGTCCGTAGTCGGGGGTCGAAGAAAAACCGAAAAAAGCCTTCACCTTGTCTTTTCCCGAAAAACGTGCGAAGTTTTCCTTGAAAAAAACTGGCTGGTCAGACTCCATACTAACCTTCATCTTTTTAAAACCTTCTTTAAACTCAGGGTTTTGATCCAGGAATTCCGTTTCTTCTATTCCTTCGACCCTGTGCTCATCAGCAAGATAAACAGGGTCGGTTTTTCGACCCTTAAAAGCACCTTTAACTTCCACGTCCAACTCCAGAGCCGAGGAGGACCTTTGAACTTCCAAATGCTGATTTTTTAAATAAAAGCCTTTTCTTTGAGCAAAAACCCCGCCCGCCAAAACAAAAAAGAGGGCAAGCATTAAACACCCTCCAATTAACTTGTTTTTAAGCAAGTTCTTATTTAACATGTTAATCTTCTTCAAGATTATTTTCGGAACTGTCGTCAGAAGAGTCATCGCCCGAAGAATCCGTATTATCATCTGCCCCGGGTTCTTCGCTTTTCTCTTCAACATTATCCTCGGAACCGTCATCAGAAGAATCATCGTCCGAAGAATCCGTATCATCGCCCACATCGGGTTTTTCTTCACCACCTTCACTTTCTTCTTTTTCGGTTGAAGGTAATTCTTCTTCTTGACTTTCATGATCTGATCCGCTGCCTTGAGACTCCTCTTTTTCATCCATTTCAAGTCCTTCATCTTCATCTTGAGATGTTTCACCCTCTTGAGTCCCTGTAGGTTCTTGATCTTCGCCGTTTTGTTCTTCATCTCTCTCTAACGCTTCACCTTCCACCACCCAGTAATCAAACTCCAAATCTTCCTCGACCGCCTCACCAAACTGTATTACAAAAAACTCTCCTTCCTTTTTTTGAGAAATCCACCAGTTAGCTCCCGGCCTCTCAAGGAAAGTCACAAAAATCTTGCTGTCTTTTTTAAGCACCGAACTGAAAATCTTTATCGTTTTTTCCCCCTCAGGAATCATTCCTCGACCCTTGTCTTTCGGATCAAGACCGGAGTCCGAGGTTGAAACAGAGGAATCCCCCTTGTCTTTTTCCAACTCCCTGGAATCAAATTCTTCCTTTAAAACAACGGTTGCATAAAGAGCATCTATTTTATCTTTCATATCGGAAAGCATTCCAACCATGTTGTCCAGTTTTAAAAGAACATTGTTCAACCGGGTCTCTATAACAACTATTTTTTCACTTAAAAAATCTATAAACCTTTTAAAGGTGCGTATAAACTGAGTGTTCAACCCCCCTTCTTCTTCAAAGTCCCCAAAATCCCTTATATCCATCAAGACGATTACCTCCCCCTCACTCTCCAGGCGGGATTGAAGCATTTCTTCCACTTCCTGCCAACTTTCAACTGTAAGATCCTCGCCTTCCAAAAGATTGGAAAGAGTGTTGATTTCTTTTCTCGGCTTTATTTCTTCATCCCAGCTGATTCCCTCTTCCGTTTCTTCTCCGATCTCGATCCCCATCCAGAAGGGAGCTTCACTTAAATCAAGGGATAAAAGATTTTCTCTTCCTAAAACAACATTAATTTTCCCCTGCTTGACATAAGGAGCCTCGTAGTAAAGCTTACTTTCCTGCCACAATATATTGCCCCCGCTTTTCTCGTCCCAAATGGTAAACCGGATGTTGTAACGGCCGTCCGGAACCAAACTGCCTTCTGCGTCAGTCAACGCTCCTTCGTAAAAAATCTTTAAATTATTTTGAGCATTTTCTTCGGCTGAAGAAAAACTGAAAAGACTTAATCCGGCAAGAATAAGAAAACCGAGAAAAAGGCATCTTTTTAATTTTGTTTCTTTCTCAAACATTATTTTTCTTTAATCGGCACCAACATGTACTTGTATTCCTCTCCGGCTTCTTCCTTGAACACGGGCTTTACAACCCCCGTG
>CAZTOB010000030.1:0-2831 GCA_964615425.1 uncultured Candidatus Saccharibacteria bacterium
CTCCCGCAACTTCCAGGTTCTGGGTGACCCTTTGCACCTCGTCCACAATTATCTTGTCTGCATCAATGTCATAATAGGTATTGGCGCTCCAAACCGCCCCAGCCACAACCAGCCCGGACGCAATAACAACCAAAAGATTCCTCAACTTCTTTTTCACATTCTTCACATTCTTCATATTTTTAAAATTATTGAATTTCATCGTAGGCGATTAAATAAATTTCGTGGATTCTTATCGTTTTCCCAGCTGGAACCTTAACTTCCACCTGCCAATCGGAGTCAGAGATTTCTATCTCGCTGGTAAGGTAGGCCTGTCCCTCGCTTAAATCGGCTGCTTCCCGGCCGTCGACTTCGAAAGAATCCGCCTCCTCTCCCGCAACAGGACGCCACACCCTCCAATTAGAAACCTCCCCGCTGTCAATGTCATCGGAGTATTTTATCACCAGCTTATAAACTCTTTCCGTCCCCTCCATTGCCGAAGGAAGAGCAAGCTCTGAAATGTTCTCAATGTATTTAGAAACCCTGACGTAACTTTCCGATCCCGTCTGGGAAGGAATATCATATCTATAAATAGGAACGGAGGCCACCAGAATTTCTTCTCCGGCTTTTCTTATGGGATGGCCTCCGGAGGTGTAAAAATCACTTCCGGTGGCGGCGCTTATTCTCCCCGAATCAGCATTCATCACAATATCGCCCCCGTTGCTGGAAGCCAAGGTCAAACTCCCTCCGGATTGAACAGTCATATCCCCGTCGTAATCCAGCCTCCCGGCTACATCACCCATCTTCCAAACGCCTCCTCCTGACTCGGTGAGAGTGAAAACTCCACTCGTATCCATATCCCCGGAAACGGTAAGAGTACTGCTTACCACAACCGGAGCCGAAAAAGAGGAGGAAGACCTCACCGTAAAAGAATCGCCCGAATTAGATCCGAAGCTGGCCTCCCCTCCCACCCCCAGGGTCTTGGTAGAGGTGGAGCCGGAAACTCCGAGTGAAGAAAAGATGGCATGACCCCCCACCTCCACACCCTGGCTTCCCACGTAGACGGGAGCATTCGAAGGACTGGTCGAAGTAGGCCTCGACTTTATCTTATAAGTCATCTCCTCCAGCTCTTCCAATTCATCTTCCCATTTATCCACCCTTTTTTTAATTTCCGCCAGCTCCTTTTCATCAACCACTCTCGTTACTCTCTCCACTTTCTCTATCTGGTTCACCCTGGTCACCTCGCTGACCTTCACTTCTTTGGTAATCACCCTTTCTTCAAACTTCTTTTGCGCCAGCTCCTCTATACGTTTGTTCAAGCCTTCAAGTTCTCTTTTATAATCGTCTCCGTTTCGGGCGGGAGTGATGTAAATAATTTTTTCCGGCACCCGGTCTTTCCCCGACACCAGATTCTTCAACCCTTGAACATAACGATCCCAATCAGACTGAAGATTTTTCCCAAACCCCCCAAAAAGAGAAAGCAGACCCTGAACACTTTCCCCCACCGAAGCCACCCCGGAGGCACCTTCTTTTAAAAGCTTTTCAAGTCCAGACAAAGAAATACGAATTCTTTTTCCAGACAGCCGCAGCGCCTGCGCCAGCCTTCCTCGGGCGTACTTATAAAAACCTTTGAAAGTTCTTGCTTCATAAGAGACAATCCAAGCAATTTCTTTTTTTAATCTTTCGTTAAACCTTCTAATCCGACCGCTCATCTTGCGGTCAAACCGAGAAACTTTTTCCACCAAAGAAGAAAAGAAACGCTTTTCGAAAATCTTGTTTAAACGGAAGTGGGTAACCTCCATGCTTCTTCCTGTTTTCACCGCACTCCCGGCCAATTTCTCCGAAACCCTTTTCATACCGCCTCCCAAATCTTCAGCTTCCTGAAACATCTCTCTCATCCCCAAGACATAATCGTCAAAGCCACTTTGCAAAGAATAAAGAACTTCTAAAGAATTTTTCACAAAGCCTTTTCTCCAACGCAACCACTCCGTCTTTACCCCTTCTTTTCCCTTAATCACCCCGCCGTCTAAGACTTCTTCCGCTCTTTTTGCACCACCGACGGAAATATCTTCCAGCCCGGAAAGATAATAGCCAAAATCCTCCTCCAGGGTTTCCCTAAAAGAGGAGAGACTTCCAAAACCGTCTTGCATTTCTATTTTTTGAAAACCCCATACACCTCCCACCACAAGAAGAGAAACCAAAACAGCCGCCGCACTTCTTTTAAGAACCGGTGCCAGCTTCGGAAAAGAAGGAATATCTTTATCATCCTCTCTTTTTACATCCACCTTCCTCAACTTCTTTACTCTTTCTTTGGCTTTTTTCAATTTCTCAATCTTCTCTTCCGCCTCCTCGGGAGTGAGGCCCTTCTTTTTTCTAAGATCCCAGTACTTATCCATCCTCTTTTCATATTTCTCCAACCACCCCAAGGTAGTCATCCAGCGGCGGTTGACTTTCTCAGCCTTGAGCTTCCCCTGTCTTGCTCTCAACTTCAAATAATCCGCCGAATATTCGGAGTGTTTTTCCGCTTCACTTAGGGGGATGAATTTTTCCTCTCTCTCCTTCACAAGAGAAATTCTTATCTTAAAAACCCTTTTTTCGCTTTAAAAGGGGGGGATAAAATCACTTTTCTTTTCAAAAAACTTTCTAAAATTCTCAATATCCTGTAAGGATATTAACTTAAGATAATTTTACAGCAACTAAAAACCTTGTCAAGGCCTAATATTCCCTAAACAAAAAAACGAAGGTTGAAACCTCCGTTTTCGCTTTCTTTTTAAAGTTCTGGTATCCTTATCTTCCTTTCTCCTTTTCCAGTGTGAAGAAAATCAATGAAAAAAGCGTCCCCGGGTAAAGCGTCT
>CAZTOB010000031.1:0-2204 GCA_964615425.1 uncultured Candidatus Saccharibacteria bacterium
CCTGACTGCTCTCATTTAAGAGTTAAATACGCCGAGGAAAAAACAAGCTATCTTGTCCTTCCAAAGGAAGAAGGCTTGGAGTCTATAACCAAAAACAGGGTGTTTGAGGCTAAAAGAGAGGATCTTAAAGGCAATAACGGCTATTCCTGCGGGGACTTTGCCTACGTGGCGGATGACCTTCCTTCTGCTTCTTCCCGCTACGTAAAGATCCACGAGGCTTTACACCTGGCGGGGGAAACAAATGAAACTAAGGTCAACTGGCAGGCGGCAAGGCTTGCACCTTGGGGGATGGCGGAGACGGTAATTTATACTGTTTATTCCGCTTACAAGGAAGCTCCCTTGTTTAGGTGGCCCTGCACTTCAAAAAGAATGTGGGAAAACTTTAAGATTTATTTTATAAACTATGGTTAAGAAAAGAATCCTTAATGATTTCGAAAGAGCGGCTCAAAGGTTTTCAGACGAGCTTGAAAACAAGTTTAAGAAACTTGACAAGCGTTTGGACCGCCTGGAGAAAGAAATCGAGGACCTTAAAAAAAAGTAACGTTTTTGACAAAAAGAGATTTGTGGTAAAATGTCACAAAGGTCATTTATTTTTTTAATTGTAAGTTAAATTATGAGTATTAATCTTAAAAAGTACGCCTTGTTTTTAGGCGCAAGTCTTTTACTAGCTTGTCCGTTTTTTGTCTCGGCTCAAGAGTCTTTGCCCGAGGGAGGAAGCGGTTTTACCGACGCGGTTTTACTGGAAGAGGGTGTTGAGTATGAGTATAATGCTGAGGAGTCTGATTGGTTTTCGGGGTATGACGGGGAAGGTTATTACAAATTCGAAGACGTAAAAGCCGGCCAGCTTCTTAAAGCGGGGGTTACGACAGACAACGATCACAGCGCCGAAATGGAACTTTACAACGACAACCGGCAGTCAATAGTTTGGGCTCAAGAATCCGGAAAAGTCGGTGTTTATTGGTTTTCGGGAGAAAAACAGGAAAGAGACTATTATCTGAAGCTTTCTTCACACTCAAGCGGTAATAACAACTTTACCCTTGAGTACGAACTGGAGGATTATTTTGACGCCGGCTCAAATATTGACGCCGGAGACGAGATAACCAACCCCATTATTTTGGAAGATATGGCTGAGTATCAGGGTTACCTGGCAGGCGCCGAAGGTCTTGACCAGGCTGACTGTTATGAGGTGGAGGTTGAAAGCGGGAAGGGTTTGGGGGTTAAGATCACGCCTTCTCTTAATTATCAGCCCAAGTTTAGCGCTTTCAACTCGGACCGGGCGGAGATCGGCTGGGGTGAAGCGTCAAACAGTGGGGCTATCTTGGAAGAAGTGATAGATCCGGAAGGAAGCGATGTGGTCTATCTTAAAGTGGGCAGAGGTCATGTCTCGGAAGGAATGGTGGCCGAATACACTCTTTCCATTTGGGAGCAGGAGTTGGAAGACGGGGAGACAGAGCCGTCTGCTCCAACGGAGCCTACCGTACCTTCGCCGGGGGATGTAACAACCCAAGACGTCGGCGGCATATTCAGCAAGATCTTTGGAGGGGATGAAAAAAGAACAGGGACTCCCGTAGATTTCGGACTCGGGATCTTCAGCGTCTTCGGAGGCCTTATCCGGTTGTTTTTCCGCCTGGTAAAGATATTTATCGCCTTGATTGTAGTTGGAATAATAATATTTTTCATCGTGAGATCGCAGAAGAAAAAAGAAGAAAAAGAGCCAACTGAAACCCCAAAAGAGGAGTTTAAGGGAGAATAAAATGTAAGGTCGGTTATTAAAAATAAATTAAAAAACAAAAAACATGGAAGAGAAAATGAAAAAAGGAGAAGTCCAAATGGATGAAGAAGTAGCTGAAACACAAACCTCATCCAGCGGGTTGGAGGAGAACGTGGCCGGAGCCCTTTGTTATTTCTTCGGATGGCTCACCGGTTTGTTCTTCATCTTGACCGAGAAGAAGAGTGACTTCGTCAAGTTTCACGCTTGGCAGTCGGTGATCACCTTCGGTATTTTGTCGGTTCTTTCTTTTGTTCCTTTGTTGAACTTCATTGTCTGGTTTTTGTCCCTTTTCCTGTGGGCTTTCCTGATGTACAAGGCTTACCAGGGAGAAAAATTCATGATGCCGGCTATTGGAGAGATGGCCCAAAAACAAGCCCAGAAGGAACTTTAAGAAGTTGCAAAAGGAAGGCCCCTCGAGGGCCTTTCTTTTGTT
>CAZTOB010000032.1:0-2046 GCA_964615425.1 uncultured Candidatus Saccharibacteria bacterium
CCCACGACCTCATGCATGCCATGCATGCGCTCTAGCCAACTGAGCTATAGGCCCGTTATCTCACTGTCTACATTACCGTTACTTTTATTATATCCTAGTCCCCTTTTATCCCTGGGGCAAAGACTTAAAAATTGAGTTAAAATTCGGGAAGAAACCGGTATTGCGACTTTGTGTTCCCACCCAGAGTTGAACTGGGATCTGCTCCTTAGGAGGGAGCCGTTCTATCCTGTTGAACTATGGGAACCCCCGATATATATATCTATACTAAAAGAAAAAACGCTTTAAATCAACCGTAATTTACTTCTTGGTTCCACCTGTTGTTGTCTTAATAACGATCTACCTCGTATCTTTTTTCTAAAAAGCTAAACTCTTTTTCTTCAACCATTTTTAAAACAAACAAAACATCACCAAAAAGTTCGCCAATTTCTTTTATTTCCCTCTCAGAAAACCAAATATTTTCTCCTGCCTCAAACTCTTTTTTCAATTTTCCCTTAAGTTCACTTGCTTCAACTACATAAAAATACTTGTCTTCAAGCAGTTTACCCTTTTTAGAAAAGTCCATCTTATGCTCCACCCCTGCCAATCTCAAACTTCCTCTTAATCCGGCTTCTTCCTCCAGCTCTCTTCCGGCAGCCTCAAAGATCTTTTCTCCCCATTTTACCTTGCCGGTTATGAAGCCGTGATAACCGTAGTAAGGATGTTTCAACCTCTTTTGAATCAGATATTTCTTCTTGTCACCCTTTCCCTTTACACAAACCACCAACACCCCGATTTTCGCCTGTTTTTCAAGTTCTATTCTTTCTCCGTCCACATCAAATCTGTTTGCATATTCTTTCCCCTTGTTGGTTAAGTGATAAAAACCTTTCTCATCTTTCAAAACATGCCCGAGTTTCAGTAGTCTTTTAACATGGAAGCTGAAATGATCGTTTGTAATATTTTCCACGTTCATCTCGGAAAACCTGGCTTTTTCGTTTAATAGCAAAACCTTTAATATTTTCTTTTGCAAATCGTGCATAAAAAAATTTCTTATATCTTTTAACTACATTCATACTAAAAAAATGAAAAAGAGTTGTCTAGTAAAGTGGACTTTACTAAAAAGGCCCGCCAAACAGCGGGCTTACTACGTATAATATTTTAACACTGGAGTTGGTTTCCTAGCAGAAAACACTCGAACCATCCAAGTCAAACACTTCCAATTCCTTGTGAAGAATTTATTGTCTTTTAAACAGATGGGTCGTCAATGTTTTTTAAGACAACCCTATTCTCATATTCCTCAAAGAGAAAGCGAAAAAATTTCATCCCCCACAAGAAGAAGAAAGTACACTCACTTTTTTAAAATCAAGTTCAAGTTTTTCTTCAGAAGAAAGTTGATCAATAGTAGGTTTAATAGCTAAAAACGCCTCTTTCTCAAGTTACCTTGAATTCAAAACCCTATTGAATTTACCATTTTTATAACTTTATTCGGCTTAGACAACCCAACACCTTGCTTTTTAAATTATTTATCCTCGTGTCTTGACTTTTGTTTGTATAAATAACAGAGGTTGGTCCTATAATTTATACACTCTCGGTCTAATGCAAATTAAGACATCTTTCCTTTAGAAAAATAAAATAATCTTTTGCGCTCTTTTTCAATCATCTCTTCTATAAAGAAAAGTTCGTGTTTTTTGATTTGCTCCCCCTCTTCAAAGATAAAATTTGCCTTAATCTTTTTCTCTTTTAAGACTAGTGGTAACCACAGTTTGTCGTCCGCCCACATACTGTTGTATGGGATCTTGCCGATGCTAAACCATTTAGGCCTCATCTCCTCTGTCTCTATAATTTTTCCTCTCCAAGTTTTTGACACAAAAACATGGACCCTTTGGTCCCATCTTTCTTCCTTCGGCATATAAGGAAAATGGAAATCTAAAACAGCGAACTTTTCAGGGCCCTTTATTTTTATTCCTATCTCTTCTTTTGTTTCTCTAACAGCGGTGTCAATAATGTTTTTGTCTCCCTTTTTCGGTTCAAATTTACCACCTACCCCATTCCACTTACCTTTTCCAAAAC
>CAZTOB010000033.1:0-1857 GCA_964615425.1 uncultured Candidatus Saccharibacteria bacterium
GAAGGAACTTTAAGAAGTTGCAAAAGGAAGGCCCCTCGAGGGCCTTTCTTTTGTTTTGACCCCTTTTCTTTTCTTTTCTTTTTGTTAGAATAGAGGGGATGAAAAAAAGTAAAAAGAAAATCCTTTTCAGTTTTTGTTTGTTTCTTTTCTTAGCAGGCGCTGGAAGCGCGAAAGCTTTATCTTTGGGTGAAAAGGAAAGTTTTTACGTTGACCCCGGGTATGACGCGGAAGATCGGGAGGAGATAACCGCCGAACTGGTCAAGATAGGAAGTAAATCTTACTTTTACGTTGACGAATCCTGGTGGAGCGATTTAAGCCGTGAAGAAAAAAGTGATTTGAAAGAAAAACTCGACGACTTGAGCCGGGATTTCTCAAACAAGATTCACCCTACTTTAACCGAAGAATATGGACCGGAGCAAGAATATGGTGAAAACGGAGACAAAAGAACAACGGTTCTTTTTCACCCCTTAAAAGAAGACGCTCGGGGTTATTTCAGAGAGATTGACGGTTATTCTTCCTACCAGGCGCCCGGTTCCAACGAACGAAAAATCGTTTATCTAAGTGGTGATATTATAGAAAGCCCTTTAGCTTCTTCTTACTTAGCTCATGAATTCACCCACCTTATTACCTACAACCAGAAAAACGTCTTAAGAGAGGTAACCGAAGAGATCTGGCTTAATGAAGCCAGGGCGGAATACGCTCCGACTCTTATCGGTTACAGAGAGTATGAAGAAAGCAACTTAGCCCAAAGGGTGAACGTTTTCCTAAATGACCCCGCCGATTCTTTAACCGAGTGGCTGGGCGAAGAATCCGATTACGGAGCTTTAAATCTTTTCACTCATTTTTTAGTTGAAAAGTATGGCGTTGAAATCTTAAGAGATTCCCTGCAAAGTGAAAAAACGGGGATTGAAAGCATAAACAAGGCGCTTGATGAAAACGGTTATGAGGAGCGTTTCGATGACATTTTCACCAACTGGCTGGTTGCAGTGTTGGCCAACGACTGCGAACTTGGAGAAGATTATTGTTATGAAAACGACAACCTTTCGAACTTGAATGTTTCTCCGGCTGTTAACTTCCTTCCTTTGGGAGGAAGAAGCAGTTTGGGCCTTAATCAGTCTTCTAAGCCGTGGGAAGGAAGGTGGTTTAAATTCGTGGGAGGTAAAAAAGGAGCCTTAAGGATTAACTTTATCGGTAACCCCCAAAACACATTTAAAGTTCCCTACCTCGTAAGAAGTTTTTCCGGCAAGTACTCGCTTGACTTTTTCGAGCTGGATGAGAGTCAAAGAGGGGAGGTCTTAATCTCCGGTTTCGGTTCGGATATAAGCTCGGTGGTGATCATGCCTTCCGTACAAACTAAAACAGAGGGTTTTAACGGTAAGGAAGACTCCGTTCCTTACTTTTGGGAGGCAACTACCATTACCGAAGAAGAAGACTTGAAAGAAGAAGAAAACTCGGGCTATCTTCAAAGACCCCTTTCTGAAATGAGCCGGGGGGAAATTATTGCCAAAATAGAAGAGATTAAAGCCCTTTTGGCTCGTCTTGAAAGTAAACTGAAAGAAGTGGAGGGAGAGGAAGACTCCGAGGTTGAAGTTTCCTGCGGGTCGTTTGAAAGTAATTTGAGTTTTGGAAAGAGCGGAGATAAGGTAACCTGCCTGCAGGAGTTTTTGAAATCACAGGGTGAAGACATTTATCCCGAAGGTCTTGTAACCGGTTACTTCGGACCCCTTACAAAGCGAGCCGTTGTTAGATTTCAGGAAGAATGGAAAGAAGAGGTTCTTTCTCCCTGGGATCTTGATCAAGGCACCGGGTACGTGGGAGAAACCACCAGGAAAAAGATAAACGAGCTGCTAGACGGTG
>CAZTOB010000034.1:0-1755 GCA_964615425.1 uncultured Candidatus Saccharibacteria bacterium
ACCTCTTTTATTGTTGTTTCTTTTCGTGCTACCTTTAAAAGACCGTCCTGTTTTAAGGTGGTCATGCCTTTCTTTTTAGCTTCTTTTTGCAGCTCGGCGATGCCGGGCTTTTTCATTATGAACTCCTCCATCTCGTCGCCCACCTTTAAAATTTCAAATATCCCCGATCTTCCCCTATATCCGGTGAAGTTGCATTTTTTACATCCTTCGGCCTCGGGGATTTCAAGTGAATCGTTTATCTCCGGCATCTTTATTCCCAGTTTCTTTAGGGGTTCTAGTTATTTTTTGAGTTTTTCTAACTCTTTATTTTTGACTTTTCTCATTTTTTTACAGTCCTCGCACACTTTCCTTAAAAGTCTTTGGCCGAGGACGATGTTTAGAGCAGGGCCTATATTAGCTATCTTTCCCTTGAGGGATAAAAGACGGGTTACCACCCCGGCGGCGCTGTTGGTATGCAATGTTGAAAAAACCAGGTGTCCGGTGAGGGCCGCCTGGAGAGCGATGTTGACTGTTTCTGCGTCTCTCATCTCACCGACCAGTATTACATCCGGGTCCTGTCTTACGATGGCCCGCAGTCCCGAGGCGAAATCATACCCCTTTTTGGGGTCCACCTGTGTCTGGGAAATTCCCTCCAGGTGATACTCTATCGGGTCCTCGATTGTTACTATTTTTTTCTCCGGTGAATTTATCTTTTTACAAAAAGCGTAAAGGGTGGTTGTTTTTCCCGAGCCGGTGGGGCCGGTGGAAAGTATCATCCCGTGAGGCTGTTTGATTGCTTTTTTTACCTCTTTTAAAAGATCTTCTCTTAGTCCCAGCTTTTCAATCTCACGCAGGGCTTCGGGGTTTAAAATACGCATGACGAAGGTTTCTCCGTGTTCGGCGGGCAGGCTTGAAATACGGATTTCAATGTTTAAATCCTTTTTTTCTAAGACCACGGTGAACCTTCCGTCCTGAGGTCTGTCGCTTATATTCAACTTCAGCCCGGAAATAAGTTTCAGTCGTGAGGAAATGCGCTTGTAGGTTTTTTTGTCGAACTTTAAAACGGGGTGGAGCATTCCGTCCAGACGGATTCTCATCTCCACCTCTTTTTCCGAGGGTTCAATATGAATGTCCGAAGCGCCAAGAGAAACAGCTCCGGAAAAAATAACAGCCAAAAGGTCCGTTGTTGAAACTTCGAGGTTTTCTTCAATTTGCTTCTTGTAAGCTGGGACGTGGACCGGGGCCGCTTTTCCCCCGCTTATTCTTATCTCCTCTTTTATTTTCCTTGAAGATTTGTTCATTCTAATTTAAATTTAAGTTAAGCGTATGTCGTCGTCAATTTAATTATAACAGATTATGAAAAAAAGAGTAAAAACAAACTCCCCCCGAGAAACCAAAAAGCTGGGGGAGGAAACGGCCCGGAGGGTTTTAAAAAAGGGTCCCGGGAAAAGGGCCCGGGTTTTTGCTTTGTGCGGCGAGCTCGGGGCGGGCAAGACCACCTTCGCCCGGGGGTTTGCCCGGGGTCTGGGGGTGGAGGATGTAAAAAGCCCCACCTACGTGATCATGAAAAAACACCGGATTCCAGGTTCTTCTTTTAAGTTTCTTTATCACATCGACTGCTACCGCCTTCAAGAAGGGGAAGATCTTTTGAGGTTGGGTTTAAGGGATATTATGAACAAACCTTCCAACGTAGTTTTAATTGAATGGGCGGAAAAAGTGAAAGACGCTTTACCCGGGGACGCTTTTTTCATTGATTTTCTTCACACTGGAAAAGGA
>CAZTOB010000035.1:0-1653 GCA_964615425.1 uncultured Candidatus Saccharibacteria bacterium
GAAAAATTTCCAAGGAGAATTTTTAAAGGGGCAATGTTTATCGCTTTCATTTATCTCGGCTGGTCTCTTATCAAAAGTGTTCTTCAGGAAATAAGAAGGCGGGAGAAAATGGAGAAGATGGCTCAAGACCTAAGTGAAGCTTACTTAGAGCTTAGAAAAGTTGACAAGGCCAAAAGCGAGTTTATCGCTATGGCCTCTCACCAACTTAGAACCCCCCTTACTGTTGTAAAGGGGCTTACTTCTATGATTCAGGAGGGAACTTACGGAGAACCGCCGGAAGGGTTGGAAGAGCCCTTAAAGGACATTTTTAACTCCAACGAACGTCTTATCCGTTTAGTTAACGATCTTCTTGACATCTCAAAGGTTGATCTGGGCAAGGTAGAACTTGAGAAGGAAAGAATAAACCTTAATGAGATTGTAGAAAGTGTGGTAGAAGAGTTAAAAAAAGAGGCAGAAAAGAAAGAACTTGAGATAAGGTGGGAAAAGAAAGAAACCTTTCCCAAGGTCACCGGAGATCTTATAAAACTAAGGCAGTGTATTTTTAATATCATAGATAATGCTATAAAATACACAACAGAGGGACATATCGAGATAAAACTTAAAGATTTGGATGAAAAAGTAAGGTTGGAGGTTACTGACACCGGTGAAGGACTAACAGAGGAAGAAGCAGAAGAGATCTTTAGTAGTTTTACACGTGGTGCGGCCGGTCTTAAGTATTCCATCCAGGGTACGGGTCTTGGACTATACTTAGCGAGAAAATACGTTGAACTTCACGGAGGTGAAGTTTGGGCGGAAAGTGGAGGCAAGGGAAAAGGAAGCACCTTTTACCTTACTTTACCCAAAAAAGAAAGTCGAGATAAGAAATCAAAAAAGGGGGAAATAAAACAAAATTAATATGCCTAAGAAAATTCTTTTAATTGAAGACGAAACGGTTATGGCAAGGATGTACCGGGATCGTTTCCAAAAGGAGGGTTTTGAAGTCACACTTGCCTTTTCAGCAGAGGAGGGGCTAAAAAAAGTTGAAGAGACAAAGCCTGACTTGATTCTTTTGGACATTCTTCTTCCTAAAGCAGACGGTATTGAGTTTTTGCGTCGCCTGCGGGAAAAAGAAGACGAGGTGGCTGATACAACCGTTGTAGCTCTTTCAAACTACGACGTTCCGGACACCAAAAGCAGAGCCGAGGATTTGGGAGCGAAAGATTATTTAATGAAAGCGGATTATACTCCTAAGACCTTGGTTGAAAAGATTAAAGGGTATGTCAACGGGGACTGACATTTTAAAGTTGCCCCTGACAAGCTTTTGTCAGTGTTTCCCTTTTTTGTTTTTTAATGTGGCCGACCCCTTGACAAAAATTAAGCTTTGTATAAAAATGGAATAATTTAGAAGTTATAACAATACGCCTGTGAATTTGTTTTATTCAGACTACAATTATTCAGGTTACAACTGGTGCAGAAGGACAACTGAAACCAATTTTGAATTTTGAAGGGGAAGACCCTTCATTTTTTATTTTGACAAATTGAAATTTAAAAATCAGAAAGGTCGGACAAGGAGGGTAGATTATTAAATTATTAACTGATTAAAAACATGAATAAGAAAATAATACTTAGTGCAGCGACGATTGCTGTTATATCAGCACTTGTCATTGGTGCTAC